>JAUUZB010000915.1 GCA_030590185.1 Deltaproteobacteria bacterium | reverse complement strand
GGCGACCGGATCCACGTTCGCGAGCTCGACTCGGTACGGGTCAAGGGCAAGCGCGAGCCGGTCGTCATCTTTGAGCTGCTCGGCAAGGGCCAGCCCACCGAGGAAGCCCAAACCTTGATCAGCACCTTCGAGGAAGGGATCCTCCTCTACAAGGCCCAAAAATGGGATGACTCGATGGCGCTCTTCGACAAGGTGCGCAAGGATATCAAACCGAACGACTTTGCCTCCAACATGTACGTCAAGCGTTGCGAGACCATGAAGGCAGATCCTCCGGGTGAGGATTGGGACGGCGTCTTTACGATGAAGACCAAGTGATCGGAAGCCGGCATTGCCAACCGTCGACCGGGCGGGGAACGGGCAACACGGCGAGAATGTGCTACTTTTTTGACACCGGTCGATGGGTTTGGTAGGAGACCGCGATGGCCGAAGACCGCCTCTACGAACGCTTTGGCAGAGAATACACCGCCGGACACGTGCTCTTTCACGAGGGCGAGGTCGGCAAGGTGATGTACATCGTCCAGAGCGGTAAGATCCGCATCCACAAGACGGTCCGCGGCGTCGATAAGACGCTGATCATGCTCGGCGCCGGTGAGTTCTTCGGCGAGATGTCGATCCTCAACAACGAGCCGCGCTCGGCCAGCGCCACCATCGAGGAGCCGTCCAAGCTCCTGGTCATCGACCCGAAGACCTTCGAGGCCATGGTGCGGGGCAACGCAGAAATCGCGGTCCGGCTGATCAAGAAGCTCTCTCAACGCCTGCAGGACGCGGACGAACAAATCGAGAACCTGCTCCTCAAGGATCACAACTCCCGCGTGGTCCACTACCTGGCGCACATCGCCAGCAAGTTCGGCAAGGAGACGCCCGACGGCCTGGCCATTGAGGTCTCGGTGCGCGATCTGGCCGGCAAGATCGGCCTCGAGGTCGAGCCGGTCAATGAGGTGCTCAACAAGTTGATCCGATCCAAGCTGCTCAAGATCACCGAGTCGGGCCTCGTTATTCAGGACGTTGGCAAGCTGCGCGAGTTCCTCGAGTTCCTCGAGATGAAAGAGAAGTTCGGCGACATCTGAGCCGCCGCACGGGAGGAAGCATGCGGCTGCGGATTCTTGGTTGTCACGGAGGCGAGTCCCCGGCGCACCGGGCTACCTGCTTTTTGCTGGACGAGAAGCTGTTGATCGACGCCGGTTCCATGACCCGGGGTCTGTCGGTCGAGGAGCAGCTGGCCATCGACCACGTCTATATCTCCCACGCCCACCTCGACCACGTTCGTGATCTGGGCCTCTTGGCCGACAACATCTTCGGGCAACGCAACAACCCGGTCGAGGTCTACTGCTCCGCCGCCACCGCCGAGGGGATCAAGCAGAGCTACTTCAACGGCACCCTGTGGCCCGATTTCTTTGCCATCCCGAACCCGGCCGACCCGGATGGGAACGGCATGCTGCGCCTGAATCTAGTGGAGTCCGGCAAGCCGGTCGAGGTCGGGGATTTCACCCTCGAGCCGATCCTGGTCGCCCACTCCATCGAGAATCATGGCTGCCTGGTGACCGACGCCAGCGGCGGGACCCTGGTCTACTCCGGCGACACCGGGCCCACCGAGGCGCTCTGGAAGCGGATCAACCAAGTCGACGATCTGCGCGCCTTCATCTTCGAGGTCAGCTTCCCGAACGAGATGGAGGAGCTGGCGAGCGTCTCGGGGCACCTGACGCCGAACACCATGTACGCCGAGCTCGAGAAGTTCGAGCCCAAGAGCCGCGACGTCCGCATCCTGCTCTACGGCATGAAGCCCGGCTACACCGACACCCTCAAGGACCAGATCGCCGAGCTCAACGACAGCCGCTTGACCATGCTCAAGCCGATGGATGAGTTCGATCTCTGACGCCCACGGTTGGCATTCAGCCACCGCCCTGGAACCCGTTGCCGATGCCTGACTGCTGACCCATGGCTCTTGCGGCATCAACTTCGCTGGGCACTTCCATAAGTACCTCAGTAAGCACGCCCGTAGACGCTAGCCCGTTGACCTACGAGGCCATGCTCGCCCACCTGTTCCAACGCACCGGCGCCGGGATCAAGCTCGGCCTCGAGCCAGTGGCGGCGCTGCTCGAGCTGCTCGGGGCGCCTCAACGCGCCGGCCCGCGTTTTGTGGTGGTGGGCGGCACCAACGGCAAGGGATCGACGGCCGCCATGATCGCGGCGGCGCTCGGCGCGGCTGGCCACCGGGTTGGCCTGTTCACCTCGCCGCACCTGCTGCGCTTCTCCGAGCGGATCCGAGTCGACGGCCGGGAGGCGAACCCGGACCGGCTCATCGCGATCTACCAACGGATCTGCGAGCTCGAGGCGGACTGTCCGCGGCCGCCGACCTATTTCGAATGCGTCACGGCCATGGCCCTGTGCCTGTTCGCCGAGGCCGGGGTTAGCGTTGCGGTGCTCGAGGTCGGGCTCGGTGGGCGACTCGACGCCACCAACGTCGTGCCCAAGGCGCTCGCGGTACTCACCGCCATCGGCCTCGACCACCAACACCTGCTCGGGGAGACGGTCGACCTGATCGCGGCGGAAAAGGCGGCGATCATCCCGGTAGGTGGCGAGGCGGTGGTCTCGCCACAACAACCGGCGGCCCAGGCGGTGATCGAACGGCTGGCCGCGACCCGCCGAGCCGAGGTCGTGCCGGCCGCCTCCGCGACGTGGGGCGCCGGGCAGCTTCGCCTGGCGCACGGCGCGGCGAGTTTGACGCTCGAAGGGCCTGGCGTTGGCGGCAAGGGTGGCGCTGGCGGCCGGGTTGGCGCCAACGGCCAGTATTATGTAGCGCCCTTTGCCCGGCGGAACCTGGCCGTGGCGTGGACTGCCTGCCGGCGATTGCACGCGGCGGGCATCGTTTGCCCGGACGAGGCTTTTTCCCGCGCCGCCGCTAGCTTCGTTTGGCCGGGGCGATACCAGTGGATGCCCAACGACGACGGCCAACCCGAGATCCTGCTCGACGCGGCCCACAACCCAGCCGGCATCACCGCGCTCCTCGAGGCCCTGGCCGAGGATCCCCTCGCCCAACGAGCGGGCGATCAGGGCCCACGTCCGATCCACTGCGTCTTCTCATCGCTACAGGACAAACCGGGCCCGACCCACGCGCGGCAGTTGCGCGAGCGGGTGCGCGAGCTCTACCTCTGCCCGATCCCGATCCGCCGCGGCCGAGCCGGGGATGCCCTCCGCGC
>JAUUZB010000894.1 GCA_030590185.1 Deltaproteobacteria bacterium | reverse complement strand
GCGCATCAACGCCCGCGGCCGGATCAGCCACGCCGCCGAGGCGGTGGAGCTGCTCCTCACCGACGACCCCCGCCGGGCCCGGCAGCTCGCCGGGGTGATGGACGTGGCCAACCGGGAACGCCGCGCCATCGAAAAGACCACCCTAGCCGCCGCCGTGGCTCAAATCGAGACGTCTGGTCGGGACCCGGGTCCGGCGTTGGTGCTCTCCGACAAGGGCTGGCATCCGGGCGTCGTCGGGCTGGTGGCCACCCGCCTGGTGCAACGCTACCACCGGCCAACGGTGGTGATCGGCGAGGGGGGCAAGGGCTCCGGACGCAGCATCCCCGAGCTCGATCTGTTCGCCAGCCTCGCGGCGGTCGAGGACCACCTCGAGCGCTTCGGCGGCCATCACGCCGCGGCCGGGCTCACCATGCGCGATTCATCCTCCACCGCGATCGACGACTTTGGCGCCGCCCTCAGCGCCGAGGTTGTGCGGGTGCTCGGGGAACCACCCTACGTGCCGGTCCTGCGCCCGGATCTCGAGGTGCCCGCCGCGCGCCTGAGTCTGGAGATGGTGGGCGACATCGAGCGGCTCGCGCCCTTCGGTCAGAAGAACCCGGAGCCCCTGATGGTGTCCCGGGGCGTGCCGGTGCGCTCCAAGCGGGTGGTGGGCGAGACCCACCTCAAGCTCAACCTCGGCGGGCACGACGCCATCGCCTTTGGGCTCGGGCGGCTGCTCGACTCCCTCGGCGAGCGGGTCGACGTCGCCTACCGTATCGAACGCAACGAGTTCCGGGGACGGGTCTCGTTGCAACTGCGGGTCGAGGATCTGCGGACCGCCATCGTCCCCTGACGCCTTCGCGATGCCTGGAGCGGTCGCCGGATTTGCTTGACCGGGGCTTGACGGCGTGCTTCTAGCGCCCCGAACGCACCCCCGGGACCACGGCTTCGCGCCGCCGCGGCCACCTAGACAACACGGAGCAGCACCATGAGCAGCACCACCGCCATGGACCTCGTCGATCGTTTTTCCGCCCACAACTACCACCCGCTGCCGATCGTGGTGGCCAAGGCGGAGGGGGTCTGGGTCGAGGATCCTGAGGGCACCCGCTACATGGACATGCTCGCCGCCTACTCGGCGATCAATTTCGGCCACGGCAACGCCGAGCTGATCGCCGCGGCCAAGACGCAGCTCGACCGCGTCACCCTCACCAGCCGCGCCTTCCACAACGATCAGCTCGGACCCTTCTGCCAGGAGCTAGCCGAGTTCTGCGGCATGGAAGCGGTGCTGCCCATGAACACCGGCGCCGAGGGGGTCGAGACCGCCATCAAGACCGCCCGCAAGTGGGGCTACCAGAAGAAGGGCGTCGCCGAGGGCAAAGCCAAGATCATCGTGTGTGAAGGCAACTTCCACGGCCGCACCACCACCATCGTCAGCTTCAGCACCGACCCCCAGGCCCGCGACGGCTTCGGTCCCTTCACGCCGGGATTCGAGGTGGTGCCCTACGGTGACGCCGAGGCGCTCGCGGCGGCCATCGACGGGGACACGGTCGCTTTCCTGGTCGAGCCCATCCAGGGCGAGGCGGGGGTGATCATCCCGCCGGACGGTTATCTCGCCAAGACCCGCGAGATCTGTGCTGCGCAGAACGTGCTGTTCATCGCCGACGAGATCCAATCCGGCCTCGGACGCACCGGCAAAAACTTCGCCTGCGAGTGGGAGGGGGTGACGCCGGACATCTACATCCTCGGCAAGGCGCTCGGCGGCGGCGTGATGCCGGTCTCGGCGGTGGTCTCCAGCCGCGAGATCATGAGCGTCTTCACGCCCGGGGACCACGGCTCGACCTTTGGCGGCAACCCGCTCTCCTGCGCGGTGGCACGCAAGGCGATCGAGATCCTCGGCCGGGGCGAGGTGCAGAAGAACGCTGAGGAGCTCGGCGGTTATCTGGTCGAGCAGCTGCGCGCCAAGAACTTCGCCTGCGTCGAGAACATCCGCGGCCGTGGTTTGTGGATCGCTATCGAGATCAAAACGTCAGCCGGCAAGGCTCGCCCCTACTGCGAGAAGCTGATGGAGAAAAAGATGCTCTGCAAGGAGACCCACGAGCAGAGCATCCGCCTGGCGCCGCCCTTGGTGATCACCAAGGAGGAGTGCGATTGGGCCCTCGAGCGGTTGAATGAGGTGCTCGGCGGTTGAGTGAGGTGCTCAGCGGCTGAGTTAGGTGCCCAGCGGCTGAGTTAGGTGCTCAGCGGCTCAGGGAGGTGCTCTAGCGGCTCAGGGAGGTGCTCAGCGGCTCAGGGAGGTGCTCTAGCGGCTCAGGGAGGTGCTCAGCGGCTCAGGGAGGTGCTCAGCGGCTGAGCGAGGTGCCCAGCCGCCGAGGCGATCTGCCGGTCTCTCAGCCGGCGTCCGGCTCCATCCCGGCCCGCGCCTTGGAAAGGGCGAAACGGTTGTAGAGGATGAAGACGCTGGCGGTGAAGAACATCAGCAGGCCAAAGCCCATCCACATGAGATGAGGCTTCTGGAGATCCCGCGCCAGCCAACCGTAGAGCTGACCGGAGAGGATGCCGCCGAACAGGTTCCCGAGGGCGATCGCCACGAAGTAGTAGCCCATGTAGAGCGCCTTCTTGTCCGCGGGGGCGATCCGACCGACGTAGTCTTGACTGGTTGGACTCGCCATCATCTCGCCAAAGGAGAAGATGAGCAGCCCGAGACAGACGAAGATCACCGCGCCACCAACGGCGAGGGTGCCCTCGGCGCCAGCGAAGGCGGACAGGCCAATGCCAACGCCGGCCACGATCATGCCGACGATCATGGTGGTGAAGCGCCGGAAGCGCCCCATGAAGAAGGAGACCAGCACCTGGAAGAAGATGATCGCCCCGGCGTTGATGTTGATGATGAACTCCGGGTTGAACTGCCGGGCGCGAATGATCGCCTTGTCAGCGAGCGGCTCGGCGCCCTGGTCGGTGGTGGTCACCATCGCCTCGAGCTGATCCGGAGTCAGCCGCACCTTGGCCTGGATCAAGGCGTGGGCACAGGATTCGATCTCGGGGGTGTCGAGCTTGTTGGCCCGGGCGGCGGCGAGCAGGCGCCTGAAGGTGGCGAGGATCGCGTTCTTGTCGACCGGCTTGGCGGCAATCGCCTTGGCCTCCACCGGCGCGGGTTCGGCAGCGGGTTCGGCTGCGGGTTCGGCTGCGGGTTCGGCGGCGGGTTCGGCGGCGGGTTCGGCGGCCGGGTCAGCACCGGGTTCGGCGGCTGGGTCGGCACCGGGTTCGGC
>JAUUZB010000818.1 GCA_030590185.1 Deltaproteobacteria bacterium | reverse complement strand
GGTTCTTGCCGTTGGCGCCCCCCACGGCCCGAGCCGCCCCCGGTTGCCCGATGCGCTGCGCCACCTGGCCATAGGTCTCGGTCGCGCCGTGGCCGATGCGCTGCAGCGCAGCCCAGACCCGCAATTGGAACGGGGTTCCCACCGGCGCCAGCACGAGGTCGAAGCGTTGCCGCTCGCCAGCGAAGTACTCCTCGAGCTGAAGGGCCGCGCGTTCACCCACGGTAGGTGACTCGACGAGGCGACAGCCGCGACCGCGCAGGCGTGCCTCGGTTGCTGAGCGCGGACCGAAGTCCAGGGCCACGATGCGATCCTTGCGGTCGCTGACCAACTGCATCGGCCCCAGGGGCGTCTCCAGGGAACGGAGGCAAACCTCACTCGGCCAGTCGGCCCTGCCCACGCCGCTCACTCCTCCTCGGGACCCTCGAGATCATCGAGGTGCCCCATGATGCTGAGCCGATTCACGGCACGCTCCGCCTTGGCCAGACGCTCGGCCACGGCTGGCAGATCCTGGGGGCTCATGCCGGTCGAGCAGTCGAGATCGGCACCAGGCGCCTTAGCGCCCTGGGCCAGCAGCGCGGTGTTCGGGAACGGGGAGTTGGCGGTGGTCGCCACCACCACGGAGGCGGCCTGACCCCAGGTGACGCCCGGACCGGCGGTGATCACGGCGGAGGTGCAGCCCGGCACGATGGCGGCGATTTTGTTGAGCAGCTCGATGAGACCCTTGGCGTCGTGTCCATCCTCGGTCATCGGCACCGACGGGCAGGCCTTAGCGTCGGGCAGCATCACACGACCGTCCCACTCGAGCTTCTCCGGTCCGCGCTCGAGCTCCGCCGCGCAGCCCTTGCCCTGGGCAGCACGGCGGCGGGTGCGCACCTGCAGGCCCTCATTGCGCACCTCGATCTCCGGCACGGCGCAAAATCCGCCGAGCCCTACCTCGGCGCGCTTGGCGCGTTTGACCTGGGCGCAGGGGGTAGGTGATTCGGCGTTGAAGAACCGCTCCCCATCCTTGGTCATCACCGCGAAGCGGAGCTTCTGGACCCCGCCCTTGGCCACCCCGGCGAGGACCTCGGCGAGGGTCAAGAAGGGCACTGCCTCGTCGACCACCAGCTCGGCGCGCGCCACAAAGGTGTCGAGGGAGGCGTAGGTCAGCTTCTCGATCTCGATCGCCCGTGCGACCGCCTCGCTGATCCCCGCCGACGAACGGGTCAGGCCGACGGCGTGCACCACCAGCTCGCCGTTGGCCTCAGCGTCGAGGGCTTCGAGCTCCGCCGGCTCGAGTTTGCCGAGCCAGGCGCCATTGTCGACGTGCACCGCGTCCGGAGTCACCAGGACCCGCAAGCGCATCTCCTTGGACGGCTTGGTCCCGTGCTTCATGGCGACGATCGTCATGGCGGCGCGTTGTGCGGCCACCGTCTCCTCAATGGTCTCGATGGCGGCCTGGCGACGCCACTCACGCCAAGAGCTGCAACCCACCAGGGCGACCAGCAGGCCGGCCCACACGACAATCGACAGGGGATGATGTTTCGACATGGCCGCTTGCTAGCGGGTCACCCATGGCGTGTCAACGCGCCCGGACGATACCACGGCGCGGGAGGATGTCGGTCCATCCGCCTCGACGGTTGGTGCACCAGGCTCAGTCCTCGGGCGGGTAGTCGGTGATGAAATCACCAACCTGCTCGCGGTAGGCGTCGCTGGCGAGGCAGGGATCGTCGATGGGTGAGATGCTGGTGTCTCGCTCCGGACAGGGCACGTTGCCATGGACCGCCCCCTCAACCTCCCAGAAGCGTTTGGGCTGGTTGGCGGCGTCGTAGAGCATCTCGCCAAACTCAAAACGCACGAAGGTGTCGTCGGTGCCGTGCATGATCAGCTTGGGGGCCTGGATGAAGGGGATCTTGCCGAGGTTATCGAACTCCGTGTTCATCAGGGTGTCGGAGGCGACGCCGAGCCCGGTGGCGTCATCGACGAAGGCCTGGGCGGAGGCCAACGGCGCCTCGAGGATGAGCACCGCCGGCATGCGCTCGGTGGCGAGCTGCACCGCCGCGGTGGAGCCGAGGGACATGCCGTAATAGATGACCGTCGCCTCCCCCACGCGCTCCTCGACGTGGTCCATGGCGGTGCGGGCGTCCGCGTACAACCCCTCCTCCGGGGGCTCACCGCTCGAGCGGCCAAAGCCGCGATAGTCGACGGCGAAGATTTGGTAGCCGAGGCGCCAGAGGATTTGGATGCGGTCCCAGTACCGATCGAGGTGTGAGTCGTTGCCATGGAAGTAGAGGATGGTCGTGCCCTGACGCTCCGGAAACTCGCTGGGGACGCAGGTTTCCCCGAGGCACTGCTTGGCCCAGACGCCGAAGATCTCCGGCGCCTCGCTCTCCTGACCGACCGCGGTGCCGACGAGCTGCACCAACTCGAGGTGATCCTCGGGGATGGTGTTGTTCGGCCATTCGTACTGGTCGAGCTTCTCCGGGCTGAACCAGGAATCGTCGAGGAGGTCGATGCAACCGCTGAGCCCAACGATGGCGACGAGGGAGATGAGCCGCGTGCTCATGGCCCCTCCTGCGCTTGCGGGAAGATGAAGGTGAAACCGAGCAAGAAGGATAGGGCGCCTTGGTCACCCGGCGCCAAATAGGCCACCACCGACTCGGTGGTGCTCTGACCCGGCCGGTGCCACTTGACCTCAGCGCCGACCGCCAGCCAGCTCAGGAATTTGCCCTGCCAGCCGACGTAGGGCGACCAGGTGTAGAGCGGCGCCTCGAGCACCCGGTCGCGGATCGGGGTGATCAAGTTGTGAAAGCCGAGGTAGACCAACTGCGTGTCGCTGGGGTCGAGGTACCAGGAGGCGGTGAGTTGCAGGTCGAAGACCACCCAGCCGCTGTGTTGGTTGATCAAGGGCGACATGGTGGCCGCCGCGGAGATACCCGGTATCCAGGTTTTTTGATCGGCGATGTAGTAGGCGGCGCCCAGGTCGAAGAACAGGTTGCCGTCGTTGATGAAGGTCTCCATGACGTGCCAGCCGCCGAACACGTCGAGGCGATCGGTCACCCCGTACTTATAGGTGAGGGTGGCGAGCGGCAGGATCATGTCCGCCTCACCGATGCCAGCCACCGGACCGCCCACCGAGAGGTGAACCGCGTGCCTGCCCTTACCCAGGGGCCGCGCGGTGTGGACCGTGGAACAGCCGCTGGCCAGCAAGACTACGCCGAGGGCCAGGCCGACCCCGCGGCGGCCGGTCGCACTGCGCCGGCGGTCGTTCATTGCATCTGTTCCCCCGCCAGGGAGAGGACGAAGTCGCGGAAGTCTTCGGTCGGCTCGATGAACTCGACGCCGAAGTTGGAGCTGCCCCGGCTGACCACCTTCGCCCGGCAACCATTATAGCCGGTGTAACGAGGCGCACCCTCGGCGCGCCCTTCGACCGGCACGAGAATGTAGATCTCGTCATCGACGTCCGGCAGGGTAATCGACTGCAACGCCGCGCCGGAGG
>JAUUZB010000594.1 GCA_030590185.1 Deltaproteobacteria bacterium | reverse complement strand
GTTACGGCAAAGCGAGCCATCTGGCCAGCCCAGGGGCGCCGCCAAGGTCACGGGGCGGTCCTGCCGGAAGGGCTGGTCGCCACACCCCCTCCTGGGCTATAGCGCCAGGTGCAATGAGCGACGCCCAACTCGACCGCCTCGTCGATGAGATCACCCGCCGCGTTCAAACCCGGCTGGGTACGGTTGCCCCATCCGCCGGGGCTGATGGGGCTTCGATCTGCAAGACCGGAACTGGCGATCCCTCGGAGGAGACCTGCGATACCTGCCAGGGGTGCCACGTCAATCGCCCAGACGACGTGCGCAAGGTCATCGACCTCGGCGCCGCGCGGGTGGCTGCCGGTTCGGGCCATGCGGCGCCAACCTCTGACTTGGCGCCTCTCATCGATCACTCCCTGCTCAAGCCGGACGCCACCACGGAACCGCTCAAAAAGATGTGCGACGAGGCCAAGCGCTACGGCTTTGCCACGGTCTGCGTCAACGCTACCAACGTGCGTTTCTGCGCCGCCCAGCTCGAGGGCTCGCGCACGGTGGCAATCGCGGTGGTCGGGTTTACGCTCGGCGCCGGCACTCCGAACGCCAAGGCCTACGAGGCCCGCGAGGCGGTGCGCAACGGCGCCCAAGAGATCGACATGGTGATCAACATCGGCGCCCACAAGGACAAGGACTACGCTCTGGTCCTCGAGGACATTCAGGCGGTGGTGGCGGCCTCGGCGCCGAAGCCGGTCAAGGTCATCCTGGAGACGGCCTCCCTGACGCAAAATGAGAAGGTGATCGCTTGCGCCTTGTCCAAGATCGCGGGCGCGGCCTTTGTCAAAACTTCTACTGGTTTCGGGGCCGGCGGTGCCACCGCCGAGGACGTCGCCCTGATGCGCGATGTGGTCGGGCCGGAGCTCGGCGTCAAGGCTTCGGGTGGCATTCATTCCGCCGCCGACGTACGCGAGATGGTGGCGGCTGGCGCCACGCGCATCGGTGCTTCTGCTTCGGTAGCGATCGTGACCAGCACGTCGAACGGCAAGGCCAAGAAGACCCGATCGAGCCGGGGCGGCTACTGATCCTGCCGACCTTCTTCATGTGTCATGCGGCCCATCACGTGGCGAAAGGCCTGGCGTTGGTTTTGCTCACCGCCTGTGCTGGTCAACAAGCCGTGAAGGATCTAGTCGTCTCGCCCTTCGCCCGGCCCAACATCCCGCTGATCATCGCCCACCGCGGGGGATCCCTCGAGGCCCCGGAGAACACCGTGGCCGCGGTGCAACACGGAATCGAGGCCGGCGCCGACTGGCAGGAGATCGATGTCACCCTGAGCGCCGACGACGTGGTGATCGTGATCCACGACGACACCGTGGATCGTACGACCGACGGCACGGGTACGGTGCGCGATCTCTCGGCTCACGCCGTCACCCGGTTGAAGGCCGGCAGTCCTACGTTCACCGATGCGCAACGGGAGCGGCTCGGGTTCTTCGGCGTCACGCCACCCGACTTCGGGCATCGTTTCCGAGAGGCGCGCGTCCCGACCCTCCGGGAAGTGCTCGCCATCCCTGGGGCGCGGCTGATGATCGAGCTCAAGACCGTGCCGGCCGATACGCGGCGCCGGCTCGCTAAGAAGACCATCGACGCCATCGAGCGGGCGAAGGCCTGGGATCGCGTCCTAATCGGCAGCTTCGACGCTGAGTTGTTATGGACGGTCCACGACCTCGAGCCCTCCTTGCCGTTGATCGGCATCGCCGACACGGCGGCCGAGGCGGAGAAGTTGCTCAATCTGCCGCTCAGCGTATTGGGTGTACGCTTCGACGCGGTGGCGGAGACCAAGTTGATCGCGCCGCGCAACCTCGCCATCTGGGCCTGGACCGCCTACAACCTCGAGATGGCCGAGGCGATCGTCAGGGCGGGCGCCAACGGCATCATCACCGACGTGCCGAAAAAGTTGGTCGACGTCATGCGCGCCCCACCGGATCTCTACATCACGGACGAAGCCGAGCCCGAGGAGCAATCTTCCCCATGAGCGCCGGCCGCAAGCATCTCATCCTCGCCATGGATCTCGTCGATCGCGATCAGATCATCGACATGGCGGTCACCCTGCGCGACGACATCGCCATGGTCAAGATCGGCCTCGAGCCATTCATCGCCCACGGCACCGATCTCGTGCGGGCGCTCAATGACCGCGGCCTCGCCGTCTTCCTCGATCTCAAGGTCCACGACATCCCGCGCACCGCGGCGGCGGCGGCACGTCAGGCGTCTCGGCTCGGTGCCCGCCTCTTCACCGTGCACGCCGCCGGTGGCAGCGAGATGATCCAGGCGGCGCGCGAGGCTGCGGGTCCGCGTACCAAGATCATCGCAGTGACCATGCTCACCAGTCTCGACGACGCGGCCGCCGGGCGCATCGGGTTTCGCGACGACGTAGCCGGTACGGTCGCGCGCCTCGGTGAGCTCAGCCTCGAGGCGGGCGCCGACGGCCTGGTGTGCAGCGCCCACGAGTTAGCCGCGCTGCGCGACCTCGGTGGCCTACGGGTGGTCCCCGGTATTCGTCCGCCCAAGAGCGACGTGGGTGATCAGAAACGCGTGGCCACGCCCGCGGGGGCGGTGTCTGCCGGCGCCACCTGGATCGTGGTCGGTCGGCCTATCCTGAATGCGGCGGATCCGGTGCGCACCGCGCGCGCCATCGGTGACAGCCTGGCGCCCTGAAGAGGGTGATGGATTTGGAACTGACGTGGCCCGACACGAAAAGAAAACTTTCATCTACGGCCGGCACCCGGTCAATGAAATCCTGCGCTCGAGGCCGCGCGACGTGCTGCGCCTGTTCATCGCCGATCCCGGCTCGCGCCTGTCGGCGCTGCTGCGCACCGCTGAGCACCACGAGATTCAAATCGTCCAGGTGCCCAAGCGCAAGCTCGGCGACATGGTGGGCGACGTCCCGCACCAGGGGATCGTGGCCATGGTCGCGCCCTTTGCCTACACCGACATCGCCGCCATGTTGGAGCTGGCTGGCCGGCGGGACGAGGCGCCGCTGATCCTCGCCCTCGATCAGATCCAGGATCCGCACAACCTCGGCTCCATGGTGCGCTCCGCCCTGGCGTGCGGCGCCCACGGGCTGATCTTTCCGAAGGACCGCGCCTGTGAGATCAACCCCACCGTGGTCAAGGCGTCGGCCGGCGCCACCGCCCACCTTAATATAGCGAAGATTACGAATGTGCGGCGGGCGCTCGAGGAGCTCAAGGGGGCCGGCTTGTGGGTCTACGGCGCCGTGGCCGAGGGAGGCCTCGAGCCCTGGAGGCTCGACCTCACCCAGCCCTCGGTGCTGGTGATCGGCTCGGAGGGAAAAGGCCTGCGGCCCCTGGTACTCAAGACCTGCGATCAGCTGCTGCAGATCCCGCTTCAGGCCCGTTTGGGCTCCCTGAACGCCTCGGTGGCCGGGGCGGTCTGCCTGTATGAGGCGTTGCGTCAGCGGGCCTTTGCCTGAGGTGCCGGGCCCGTGGCGCCCATTCACGTTTCATGCCTTTTTGCTTGACTTCACCCAACCTCAAACCTATATACCGCGCCCTCAATCGCCTGGGCGGTTGGTCTGCATAAAAAGCGTCGCTTTATCGCGTGATACGGCGTCCATGAACGCGGCTGGCCAGATGGGTGCGAGAGGCGTGCAAAAAAAAGAGAAGCGGATCGCTGGCGTAGCTCAATTGGTAGAGCAGCTGATTTGTAATCAGCAGGTTGCGGGTTCAAGTCCCATCGCCAGCTCCAGGGGATGAAGAAGTAAGACGGACGGACGGGTTCCCGAGTGGTCAAAGGGAGCAGACTGTAAATCTGCCGGCTGTAGCCTACGGAGGTTCAAATCCTCCCCCGTCCACCAACTGTTGAACGAGAAAGAATTTTGCCCACGTAGCTCAGTAGGTAGAGCACCTCCTTGGTAAGGAGGAGGTCATCGGTTCGAATCCGATTGTGGGCTCCAGATCGATAAGAGAGAAATCCGCCGGGAATATTGAAGCGAGAGCTCAAGGAGACTTCGAGATGGCCGCCAAGGAGAAATTCAAACGCAGCAAGCCACACGTCAACGTTGGCACCATCGGTCACGTCGACCATGGCAAGACTACGTTGACCGCGGCGATGACCAAGGTCTCCGAAGACATGGGCATGGCGAAGTACATTCCGTACGACGAGGTGGCCAAGGCCTCCGAGGCGCACGGGCGTCGCGACGCCACCAAGATCCTGACCATCGCGACCTCCCACGTCGAGTACGAGACCGAGAATCGT
>JAUUZB010000935.1 GCA_030590185.1 Deltaproteobacteria bacterium | reverse complement strand
CCTCGGCTTCGCGCACGAACACGTCCTCCAGGGAGCGGCCGTGACCTTGGAGGCTCCGCACCGTGGCGCCTGCGGCGCGTAGGAGGTCGAGCACCCGATTCGCCTGTTCCTGGTTGATGCAGGTGAGGCGGTGGGCGGCGCCGAAGGGCTCAATGGTGACGTCGAGCCCGCCGGCCGCGATGCGGTCGAGCAGCGCAGCGTCGCAGCCTTCGGCGACGATCTCGACGCCAGCCACGGCCGAGTCGCTGTTGACCAGGGTGTCGAGGGTCCCGACCCGGCGCAGCCGGCCGCCGACGAGAATGGCCACCCGGTCGCAGATCATCTCCACGTCCGGGAGGATGTGGGTCGAGAAGAACACCGTCTTGCCGGCGCGTCGCAGGCCCAACATGATGTTCCGGATGTCCCGGCGACCGAGGGGGTCGAGGCCGCTCTGGGGTTCGTCCAGGATCACCAGCTCCGGGTCGGCGACGATCGCCTGGGCGATACCGACCCGTTGCAGCATGCCCTTGGAGTAGCTGCCGAGGCGTTGGTTGGCGGCGTCGGCGATGCCGACCTGCTCGAGGACCTGCGGCACCCGGGTGCGGATCTCGCTGAGCGACAGGCCGGCGAGCAGGGCGTGCTTGGTCACGACCTCCCGGCTGGTCAGGTGCTCGGAGAAGTAAGCGCGCTCCGGCATGAAACCGATGCGGGCTCGGATCGCCGGGTCGGTGATCGATCCCCCGAGCACGCCAATGCTGCCGCGACTCGGCCTCATCAGGCCTAGGATCGCCTTGATGGTGGTGGTTTTGCCGGCGCCGTTGGGGCCGAGGAAGCCGAAGATTTCGCCGGCCTCGACGCCAAAGGTCACCCCTTCGAGAAGGCGTTTCTGCCCGCTCCAGAAGTGCGTCTTGATCCGCACCTCTAGATTATCGATGGCCAAGACGCTCATCGTCTTCCTCCTTGACTAGTGGCGAGAGCCGGAGGCGCTGGTCCTCGTTAGGGGTCGCGCTGCGGCCGTCCGGGCCGATGAAGTAGGCGCCGCCGAGGGGATCGGTCGGCAGGGCCTCGAGCAAGCCGGCCTCGACCAGCTGGAGGAAGTCGGTGGCCTGCTCTCCGGCGTGGCGTTGGTAGTCAGCAAGGGCGTCGTCGAGTTGGTCGAGCTGCACTTCCAGGATTAACAGATCGCGGCGCTCGAGCAGCTCCGCCACGAGGTTGGGATCACCGGTGTCTTCGAGCAGGGCCTCGATCAGCTGGATGCCGATCTGCGGCTCCCCGGCCTCTGCCGCCAGGCGTGTGGCGAGCAGGCCGGTGTACTCGGGTGCGCCGTCGAGCTTGGCCGCCACGGCGAGCGCCTCGGAGGCGGTGCGGTAGTCACCGAAGAAGTAGTAGGAGTTGAAGCCGAACAGGAACGGGATCCGCCAGTAGTCCGGCCGGTAGATCATTCCCTGGCGCAGCAGCTCGACGGCGGGGGTCGGGTCCATCTCATTGGTGGTCAGGGCGGTGCCGGCGAAGACGTAGCCGGTGGCGAAGTAGGGATCGAGGGTCAGGACGCGGCGCAGCAGGGGCGCCATGTTCGGGTAGTTGAAGGGGTGCATGCGCTTGTCGCCGTAGTGGCTGAGGGCGCGCAGCCAGTAGTAGTCGGCGAGCAGCTCGCCGTAGCCGAGGGAGAGCAGCTCGAGCGATTCGACCGATGGCAGCGTCTCGCGCGGGTCATCCCGAAGTGGCACCTCGATGGCGTCCACCGAGCGGTGCAGTAGGTGGGTGGCGAGCGCCGCCAGGATGAGGATCGGGCCGAACCGCTTCACGTGTCCCCCAGACCCAGCTCTTTTAGCACGAGGCGAGCCTCGCTCCCCAGGCCGAGCACCGAGGCCGGATAGCCCGGGTCGACCGAGGGGGTGAGGCGATCCGCGGCCCAGGCTCGGTCGGCGAGGGCGCGGGCGGCGGCGGCGTCATCCCGAGTATTGGCGCGTCGGGCGAGCTGGGCCAAGGCTCGAGCCATGCGGGGCTCCACCGACAGCACGTGGTGCAGGGTACGCTCGGCCCCGGGCTCGTTGCCCGCCGCCGCCTGGGCCATGGCCAGCTGGTACCATGCCACGGCGTTGTGCGGATCGCGTCGGACCGCTCGTTCGCGGATGGCCGCCGCCGCCTGCCACAGGACGGCGCCCTCGCCGTGGCCCTTGGCGGCCCGTTCGACGACCCAGGCAGCGCGGTCGAGCGGTCGTGGGCTGTAGGGGTAGCGGTCGGCCAGATCGACCAGCGCCTCGGACACCAAGTGCGGCGGCTTGCCGCGCAGGTAGAGCACGCTTTCCAGCAACATCGCCGCCCCGAGGCTCCAGGGGGCGCTCGCCGTGGCCTCCTCGGCGAGGCGTTGGGCGCCCGCCAGGTCTCCCGCGTCGCGGCGCGCGGCGGCGCGCAGGGCGGCGTGGGCGCTCACCGCACCCGGTAGGGCGAGCACCAACAACAACACCAGCGGCACCGCGATGAGCCAGCGCGAGCCTGGCGCGGCAAGGGTGGGGCCGTCGCTGGTATCTCCTCTCGACACGTGCGCCGCCCAAGCAGCGGCTAGAAACGCGATCGGCGGGATGTGCAATGAGCCGGATAGGGCGGCCGGCAGGGCGAAGGTCACACAGACCGCCCAGTCGAGGGCCGGCGGTCCGGTGATGTGGGCCCGGGCGCGCCGGATGGTGAGCAGCACCACCGCCGCCGGCAACAGGGTGGCGATCAATCCGAGCCAGCCGAGCTCGGCCCAGGCGTGTATTGGCTCGCTGTGGGCGTGGCGTGCGACCCGCGGGTACCGCACCGGCCCGTCGAGGGGTACCCCCGCGCTGCGCATCGCCTGCCGGTAGTATCCGAGGCCGATGCCAAGCGGGTGGGCGAGGGCGACTTGGCCGGAGCGCTCCCAGATCTGCAAGCGTGTGTAGGCGTAGGGATCGTCGTGGCCGCTCCACCGGCTCCAGAACAGGGTCAGCACTGCCGCAACCATGACGCCGCCGGCTCCGAGCAGCGAGAGGCGCAGGGTTCGGCGGTTAGCCAACCCCGCCCAGGCCACGATCCCCGCGCCCCCGAGGCAGGCGAGCAGGCCGCTGCGCGAGCCGGTCGCCACCAGCCCGGCACCGAGCAAGGCGGCGGCGCCGAGTGGCAGCCAACGGCGGCCGGCGAACGGGG
>JAUUZB010000399.1 GCA_030590185.1 Deltaproteobacteria bacterium | reverse complement strand
TCGGCGAAATCCTCGGCCGGGTGGCTCTGGGCGTACCAACCGTCGAGGTGCTGAACGAACTTGCGGCTGCGCGGGTTGGGTCGATACCAGTCCGGGTAGCGGGTGCTGGAGCGGCCGAAGATGCGGGTGAAGCCGTTGTGTCGGCTGAGGTTGTAGGCGGTTTGAACCGCGTGGCCGACCTCGTGTCGCAACAGCATCGTACACTCGGTTCGGCTCGATCCCTCCGCCTCCAGCATTTGCTCACGCTCGAGGCGAAGCAGGCGCGGGTGGGCGAGGTAGAACGGGATCCCGATGCCTGGCACGCCATCGGGGGAGAACCACTCATCCGAGAGCCAGAAACGTGGCCGCAGCTCGATGCCGCGAGCGGCGATCTCGCCGAGCACGTGCTCGGCGAGCGTCTCGACCCAGGTCCCGGCCAGCTCGACGTCCAGCTCGTAGAGGTGCAGGTCGAGGAGCCGCTCACTCGGCCAATTTGTCCAACGGGGTGAGGGGCGTCGCGTCACGGGCTGAAGGTGCGCAGGGGGTAAAAAGGAAACGCCCTCATTACCTAGGGGGCATGGGCGGATCGGTCAAGGGTTGTCGCAGATGTCGCGGCGCGGATTTCTTCCCTGACCAAAATGCCCCGACGATGTAGTATGAAGGGGGATGCCTGGCCCACCCGCACCGGCCCGCTACGAAGCGGCATTTTTCGTCGGACGCGTCGAGACCGCTGCCACCTGGGGGGTGGTGGTCGATATCAGCGTCACCGGCCTGCGCCTCAAGACCGAGCAACTCGAGGCGATCGGCTCCAAGCACACTCTAATGTTCGTCTGGGGCGACGAGGAGTTCCACGCCCCGGTGGAGGTCGTGCGACACTGCGAGCACGGCCTGGCGGTGCGGTTTCTGACGCCGGACCCGGACCGCGACGCCGCCATCAACGAGATCATCGAGGGGACCCCGGTGCGCCGGGGGACGGATCCCAGCTGCGGGCGGGAGTAGGTAGGGATGTCCATGGGACCGAAGGTTTTTCTCACCGATCGCGGGGGCGAGCTGCATGCCCTCGAAGAGATTCGCTTTGGATCCCACGAGGATCTGCTCGAGCTCCTAGACGGCCGACCCGAGCTGTTCGCCGGGGCGCTAGGCGACGACAGCGGTTGGCTGTTCGTGCAGCGGGGCGTGACGATCGCGGCGAGCGAGGCGGACGCGGCGCCATGGACCGCGGATTTATTGTTGTTGGACGGCGCCGGCGTGCCGACCTTCGTGAGCGTGGAGCGCGAGGAGGATCTGACCCTCACCCATCCGTTGATCGAGCAGCGACTCGATGCCGCGGTCGAGGCAGCGGGGCGCTTGGACGTCAACACGATCCGTGAAGCCTTGGCCGAGAGCTGCGGCCGGGCGGGGCTCGACCAAGAGATGACGGTCAGCGATCCCGAAGACCTTTGGGCGCGCGTTCAGGTCAATCTCGACGCCGGGAGGATACGACTGGTGTTCGTGGCCCCCGCCATGTCGCCGAGTCTGGAGCTCGACCCCGGACCCTGCGTCGCGCCACCTGAGGCGGCTGAGGCAGTGGCGTTAGAGTTTCGGGAGTACGGCGGAGAGGAGGCCCGGGTGTTGGTGCCCTCCGTCCGCAGTCGGGTCCGGCGGATGCCGGCGTCCACCGCCGAAGCCACCCAGCCGGAGCCGAAACCCGAGCCGGAACCCGAGCCGGAATCCGAGCCGAAACCCGAGCCGAAACCCGAGCCGGAGCCCGAACCGAAACCCGAACCAGATCCGGACCCGACCGCTGCCCCGCAGGCGTTCTACGACGCCCTGTCCGAAAAGGTCGACCCGATCGCCGCCGACCTGGCTCGACGACTAGTGACTCACTTTGAGACAGACGAATTCACCCTAGCGTGGGAACCCCGCGGCGTAACCATTCAAACAGCCGCGCCCCACCCTGCGAGCCTGCTGTTCCTCCGCAGCGACGGCGCCGTCATCCCCGGCTGGGTCGACGTCAGCCACTTTCCCCACCTCGAGCCAACCCACCTCGAGCTCTACTACGAGAAGATCGCGCGTCGTTGTGGCGCCACGGTGGATGGCAACCAATGGCGCCGGGAGGGGCGCCCCCTGAGCCTGATCGACATCGCCAAGGAGATCGATTTCGTGGCGGAGAAGGTAACCGAGTTCGCGCAGCGGCTGAGCGCCGGCGCGCCGAACCCCAGTGGCAAACGAATGTAGCCCCAGCGGTGCCTAGATCGCCGCCACGCTCTTGCCAGAAATCAACACCGCCTGGTTGTCGGCAAAGATCCGGGCGTTGACCTCATCCCCCGGGGCCACCCGGGCTTCGAACAGATCGAAATCGCCATCAAAGGAAAACAGACCCCGTTGGCGCAAGAACTTCCACAGGTTGAGGCCGGATGCTTCGGCCTCATCCGGGGTGATCACCTCCAACGGCCCTTCCACAAAGGCCCGCTCGCCCGGGATGACGCGGTCACCGACATTGAAATCGACGGCCACCGCCTCCTCGAGCACCCACTCCGGCGGCCGGGCATCCCCGGGCGTGTCGAAGAGCACGCAGACCTGATAGGCCAGGCAGGCCTTGCCCGAAAAGGGTGCGCGCAGCGGCTCCACACCGTCGGCCGCGGCTGCGACGCCGGAGACCTCGTCGCGTGCCGCGCCGCTGCCATCCGGTATCGGTAGGGGCAAGCGCCAGCGATGGGGCCGCCGGCGTTTGACCAACCGCAGGAGCAAGACTGCCATGCCGCGGTGGCCGAAGAAGTAGCCCAGCGGGACCGCCACCATCGCCACCAGGATCGCGTGCCACGCGAATCCGGGCGCCAGGAGGATGACCAGGGTCGCCAGAGCCGCCGCCACGCTCACCGACACGAGCAGCGTCACGCCCTTGATCCAGCCCGGAGTCTTGGTCCGCTCCATGGTCTCGATATCTCGCACCGCGTCGGCGATGTTGTGGTCAGTCAGGTCCATCCAGTTGCGGGTGTCGCAACCCGGGCAGGCGGCCTTTTCGTTCGACACCAAAAACCCGCAATCGCCGCACAGATGAAAGCACTCGAAGTCGGCACGCAGGGGCTCCATCTGCTGCACGAGATTGCGCCCGTTGAGGCGCGCTCGACGCCGCTGGGCGCGATCGCGCATGAAGCGATCCATCTGGCGTTGGACGCTGGCCATGGCCCGCGTCGCCTCGATCATCGCACCCGCACCACCAACCATGGGACCCTCCTCAGGAAAGGTTGAAGCTCTCAGAACCCAGCCATCTGAATCAAGCGCCGGGCGGCCGACTCGGGACGCATCTCCTCGAGGATCCGTGGGCGCACGAACCCCTCCCCCAGCCAGGGGACCTGCCGACGCCACGCCGTCACCAGCGCTGCGGCCAGCGCCCCCGCATCACCGATGCCCACCAACGCCCCGCTGCGCCCATCCTCGATCAGCTCATCGAGGCTCGCCCCGCGCGACCCGATCACCGGACGCCCGAGGCTAAGGCTCTCGATGGCGGTGTTCGGTAGGTTGTCAACGCGCGAGGGCAGCACCGCGGCGTCGCTGGCCAAGAGCACGGCGTAGAGTTGGTCGCGCGGCAACGCCCCGAGGTGCGTGACCTTGCCGGCCTCGGCGCCCCAGGTGTCCAAGAGTCGATCCAGAAGCCCGGGCTCGAGCTCGTGACCGGCGAGCACCAAACGCAGCTCCGGCTCCTCGCTCCAGGCACGTACCAACGCCTCACCGAGCAGGTCGGTCCCCTTGCGGCTCTGCAGGCTGCCGAAGTGCAGGAAGAAGCGCGCCGGCAGATCGAAAGGAAGCTCCCGGGCTGGCTCGGTCTCAACCCAGGCCGGGGGACGCAGCACCTCGATCCGGCGGCCGTGTACCGTCCAAAAGTAATCGGCCAGGTATTGGCTGGGGGCGAAGACCTCGGTGGCCCGGTCGATGGCGATCAACTCGAGGCGACAGAGGGCCTCGCAGTCCAACCATTGATCGGACTCGAAGCGTCCATCGGTGTCGAACCAGAGATCCCGGGCGCAGCTCATGCGCATCAGGTGAGGCCGTCCCGGCAAATCAATGAAGATCCCGGACGAGCTCAGGTTGGTGCTCTGGACGAAATCGAAGGGGGCCAGGCGGTGGCGCCGGCGCACGGCGCGCTGCATGCCGGCGGCCAGGCACAGGGACTGATTGGTCATCGGCACCTGCAGCCGCCAGTTGAGCCGGCCGAGCCAACCAAATAGCCGCAGGGCCGGGGTGCGCAGGCCGGTGACCGCCTCGAAGCGCATGCCATCGCGCTCCTCCGCCAACGGGCCAGCGTCGGCCTGCGTGAAGATCTCGACCTGGTGTCCGAGGTCGCGCAGGGCGCGGCTCATGCGGTTGACGTACTGAGCCAGGCCGCCGGCTGTAGGTACCAGGCTGAGGTGCTCGTCGGTGAGCAGGGCGATGCGCAGGGGTCGCACCTCGCCACGATCACAGAAGTGCCCTGGTGGTGCAATTCTGATCTGGTCACGCGGGTCGTGACCGGCTGGCCGGGCTAGCGCCCCGACCGGGACGTAGTGAACCAGTGCGTTTCAACACCGCTCGCCCTGAGCCGTGGCCGGCGACGGCCGGCCGCGTGTCGAAGGGCCCTCGGCGAGTCTCGGGACTTGCCGAGGACGTCGTCCGGCCGCACCCTAGACGGAACTGTCACCATGGGATACTCCCCCCACGACCGCGATCCCGAGAACCCGCCCCAGGAGCGCCGACCATGAGCCTCGTTCGAGCCGTAGTAGTGATGAGCTGCGCCATCTTTTCCCTGGCCGCCTGCACCGTTGACGGGGTCGGTGGTGACGCTGGCGGGGACGGTGGCAGCGGCGGCGTGGGTGGCGGCGACGGTGGCGGTGGCGGTGTGGGCGGAGGCGTGGGCGGAGGCAGTGGTGGCACGGTCACCGGTCTCTCGGTGGGCGCCGCTTGTACCACCGCCGAGGAATGCCGCGGCGACACCTGCCTGACGGACTCCCCGGACGGCACCTCCTTGCCCGGCGGCTATTGCACGGTGGCCGGTTGCGCCGACGGCGAGTGCCCGCCGGGCAGTCTCTGTTTCCATTGGGGAGATGATGTCAGCTACTGCCTCGACGTGTGCGTCGGTCAAGAGCAGTGCCGCCTCAACGAGGGCTACATCTGTGACACGGATCGTACCTGCTGGCCGGGGCCGCCGGTCGACTCCCCGATCGGCAATCGCTGTTTCACCGAGGAGGACTGCGCCGCCGACGATGCCTACTGCTATCAGGACGATTCCTGCAGCTCGAACGGCTGGGTCAACG
>JAUUZB010000625.1 GCA_030590185.1 Deltaproteobacteria bacterium | reverse complement strand
CGGCCCCGAACCAATAGATGAAGGGCAGCGGCATGGCCGCGTAGTACTGGTGCAGCTCGCGCACCTTCTCCGCGCCGAAGCGTTGCGCCAGCCAGAGGTGGAAGTGCCCACCATAATAGTAGGCGGCGTTGGCGCCCGGCCAGTCGGACCAGCGCAGGTTGGCGCGATCGATGGAGAGGAAGGTCCCGTCGACGGCCGCGGTGCGCAGGATCATGTCGACGTACGATGAACGCCCGCGGCCGGTGGAGGTCAGCACCGTCTCGGCAAACACGGCGATGCCCTCCGAGAGGAACTGGGGCACCCAGCGGTTCATGCGTGCGTAGGCGCCGAGGAAGGTGTCGTAGATGCGCGTCACGCCAAAGGTTTGATCGATGACGCAGACGTGGGTCAGCTCGTGGATGAGGATGATCCGCAGCCACTCGTCGTAGCTCGACAGCCCGGTGAGCTCGGTGGGCGCGGCCAGGCGGATGTTGACCGTCGGTCTCGGGATGACGCGCGCCCAGCCGTTGGCGGTGTCGTGGGAGTCGCTGATCACGATCTCGATCGGCGCCTCTGGCATGAAGCCGACCAGCTCCGCCACCCGGTCGAGCTCCTCCTCGGCGAGGCGCGACACACGGATGCCGAGGTTGCGGGCGCCCTCCGGATAGTGGACCCGGAAACGCGCGGTCTCGATGGTCTGCCAGGCGAGCCTCGGGTCGTGGGCGCCGGCGGCGTGCGCCGGGGCGCTCGACAGGAGCGTTAGGGCGAACCAAGAGCTGGCAAGGAGGAGCCGTCACCGCATGGGGCTCGGAACGTATCCTAGGTTTGCGCCGGGTGCACGTCGCCCCGCCCGGCGTCCGGCGTCGGCGTGACGGCGGGTTCATTGGGTTCGCCGGGTTTGCGCCCTTGGGGCTGGATTTGATATCAGCCCCGCCATGCGTTGGCTCTCCCCATGGCTCCCCTTGGCCTGCTTGCTCGCTAGCTCTACCGCGGAGGCCTATGTCCTACCGGCCAGCTTCCTCACCCGGATGTTGTTCGACAAGCGTCACGACCAGAAGATCAAGGATCTCACTATTGAGCTGAACCGCGAGGAGATCGTCAGCTCCACCAGCGTCGATTTCCACCTCTTCCTCAAGCAACCCCGGCGTCTGCGTCTGGTGGCGGAAGGGGACGGGGGTACGGTGTACGTCGAGAAGGAAGGGGTGTGTGGTGCAGGGAGCCCGGAGCGGCCGAAGAAACTCAAATGCCGGGTGCAGGATCTGATCGGCTTTTTGTTCGTGCCGGGCGAGACCGACTACGAAGAGCGCTCCAAGGCGCTGCTCGGGGCCCTGGCGCGTGCCGGTCTCGACACCGGCATGGTAGCCCTCGGCCGCGATGCCGAGCAGCGTTTCGTTTACATCATCGGCGCTCGGCCCTGGGAGCCGGAGAAGCCGCAGCTCTGGCTCAGCAAGACGAGCTTCCTGCCGGTTCGGTTGCGCGCCAAGGTAGGCGACGGCAAATCCTACGAGGCGCGTTTTCTCGAGTACGGTTCCGAGGTCGCCGGGAATTGGTTCCCGCGAGTGATCGAGGAGTACGAGAACGACGAGCTGGTGCGCAGGTCCGAGGTCAGTAAGATCAAGCTCAACGAGAGCCTGCCGGAAACGATGTTCGACATCTACTAGCCCGGTCGGGGCCGCTGCCGGTGACTCAGCTTCGCTTTGACGCTCTCGACCCGACGCAGGAGCAGGGTCCGGTACGGCGTGCCCGGGTGCTCCTCGCCGCGCCGGTGGGCCTGCTCGACTACCGGGTGCCGGAGGAGCTGGGTACGGAGCTCGCGCCCGGGGCCGCGGTGTTGGCGCCCCTGCGCAACCGACGCACCAAGGGGTACGTGGTCGAGGTGATCGATGGTCCAGCGCCGGAGGGGATCCGGCTCAAGGATCTGCACGGCCTCGACGCGGAGCGTCTGCCTTTAGCGCCCGGCATCCTCGAGTTGATCCTGTTCGCGGCCGACTATTACGGCGCCCCCGCCGGCGAGGTCCTCTCCACGGCGGTACCCGGGGTGCCGCGGCGGGCGAGCCGTCGTTATGGGATCACCGCGGCGGGCCGCGCCGTGCTCGCCGGGCATCTCGATCGCGACGACCGGCGGCTGTTGGAGCTGGCCCACCAACACGACAAGGGCTTCACCGTGGCGGCGGTGGAGCGCGACCTCGGTTGGACCCGGCGCGCCGGGGCGTCGCGCCTGCGCCGGCACAGCGAGAAGGGGTGGCTCGCGCCGATCACCCGGCGGCGGGGACCGCGCCAGGCCGCCGCCTTCATTCGGCTCGAGGCGGACGTCGACGCGGCGTTGAGCGCCCGACAAAAGGCCACCCGCGAGCTGCTCGAGGCGATCCCCTTCGACACCCCGGTGCTCGCCTCGGCCCTCGGCGCGCGCTTCAAGAACATTTACGCAAAGCTCAAGACCCTGGAGCAGCTCGGGCTGGTGGCGCGCTCCACCGAGGCCCAGCGCCTGCGGCCCGCGCCCGAGCCAACGGAGCTCGGCAGCGGCGCCGAGCCACCGACGCCCACCGCGGAGCAGGCGGTGGCGATCGCCGCCCTCGAAGCCCACCTGGACACTGGCGCCTTCGGCACCTTCCTTTTGCGCGGCGTCACCAGCAGCGGGAAGACCGAGATCTATCTGCGTTTGATCGCCCACGCCTTGGCCGCTGGCCGCACCGCCCTGGTGCTGGTGCCGGAGATCGCCTTGACGCCGCAGCTCGGGGCGCGCTTCCGCGACCGCTTCGGTGAGCGGGTGGGGACGTTTCACTCGGGCCTCACCCCGGCCCAGCGCCGCGACGAGTGGGAGCGGATCGCCTCGGGGGAGGCGGTGATCGGGCTCGGCGCCCGCAGCGCCCTATTTCTGCCCCTCGCCGACCTCGGGGTGATCATCGTCGACGAGGAGCACGACACCTCCTACAAGCAGGAGGAGTCACCGCGTCACAACGCCCGGGACTTGGCGGTGGTGCGCGGCAGGAGCGCCGACGCCACCGTGGTCCTCGGCTCGGCCACGCCGTCGATCGAGTCGCGCCACAACGCCGAGCTCGGTCGCTATCAACACCTGGTGCTCAGCGGCCGCGTCCACGATCGGCCGATGCCGGAGGTGCGCTGCATCGACATGGTGAGCGCCGAGCGGATCGGTGATGGCATCTTCTCCGCCGAGCTCCACGACGCGGTGGCGCGGACCCTCGCCGCCGGCGAGCAGACGATCCTGTTCCTCAATAGGCGCGGCTTTGCACCCTACGTTTTTTGCCGCGACTGCGGCATCGCTTTTCGCTGCGACGATTGCGACGTGGCGCTCACCCTGCACCGGGGCCGGGACCGCCTGCTGTGTCACTACTGCGGCTACGAGCAGGTCATCCCGGACGAGTGCCCGAGCTGCCACGGCCTGCGACTCGAGGCCCACGGCCTCGGCACCGAGCGGGTGGAGGCGGAGCTGCGCGCCTTGCTCGGCGGGCGTCTCGGGGAGGGGGCCATCGTGCGCCTCGACCGGGACACGGTTCGCCGGCGCGCCGACGTCGACCGGCAGCTCGGGCGTTTTCGCCGCGGCGAGGCGCAGATCCTGGTCGGCACCCAGATGGTGACCAAGGGACACGATTTTCCGGACGTGACCCTGGTGGGGGTCATCGCCGCCGACGTCAGCCTCAACTTCCCGGATTTCAGAGCGGCGGAGCGGACCTTTCAGCTCCTCACCCAGGTGGCGGGCCGCGCTGGCCGGGGCGACAAGCCGGGCCAGGTGTTGGTGCAGACCTACGAGACCGAGCACTTCGCCATTCGCGCCGCCATGGCCCACGACTACGAGGCGTTCATCGCCGTTGAGCTCGAGAACCGGCGGGAGCTCAGCTACCCGCCCTTTGCCCACCTGGCGCTGCTCCGCTTCGAAGGGGCCAACGAGCAGGCCACCCTCGACGAGGCGGACCGGGTGGTGCGCGCCCTGCGGGGTGTCGAGATCGGCCCGGAGGTCTCGGTGCTCGGGCCGGCCCCCGCGCCGCTGGCCCGCCTGCGTGGCCTGTGGCGTTTCCACATCCTGCTCAAGGCCGAGCGCCGCTCGAGCCTGCGACAGGTCCTCGCCGCCGCCCCCCGTGGTGGCCGGGGGGACGTTCGCCGGATCCTGGACGTCGATCCGGTGAGCATGCTGTGAGCATT
>JAUUZB010000685.1 GCA_030590185.1 Deltaproteobacteria bacterium | reverse complement strand
TCGTTGTTGGCGGCGAACATCGCCGCGTAGCTCGCCTCCTTGTGACGCCGGGCCTCGAGTTGGGTGAGGGCCACGTCGTCGTTGTTCCAAAATGCGACAAACTCATTCTGGTAGCCCGTCATCACCCCCCGGTTGTCCGGGTCGGCGCGGTCCATGAGCATGAGGTTTTCGTAGTTGGTCTTCATGGCCGAGACCGACCAGTTGAAGGAGCCGGTGACCATCTTCTCGGGGCGACCGTCGATCAGGGCGACGAAGCCCTTGTGATGGTTGAGGCCGCTGGTGGAGCCGTGGTTGTACCGGGGTCGTTTCTTGGCGGCGTCCCAGGTGTAGGGGTTGTCCTTTTTGAACTTGACCTCGATGTTGTCGAGCCCGCGCTTGCCGGCCAGGCTGACCAGGCGCGAGGCCTGGCGGTTGCCGCTGGTCGGCAGCTGGCTCCAGTCGGTGAGTAGCCGGAAATTCACGTTCGGATACTGCTCCGCCATGTCGAGAATCTGGTCGGCCATCACCTTGTCGGTGAAGGAGAAGACCATCATGTTGATGTCGACCGGCCGGCCGTTGGCCTTGTCGATGAGGTCGTGCATGCTGCCGACGATCGCCTCGCGGAAACGGGCCAACGCCTTGCCCTCGGAGGTAAACAGAACCTCCGTGGCCTGCGGTCGCGCCGCCTTGAGGCTGTCGAGCTGCAGGTTGAGCGCGGAGCGAACCTCACCGGCGTTGGCCGGGGACAAGACCCCGCCCGTGGGTACGGTGGCGAGAAAGGCGTTCTTGATCGCCTGGGCCTCGAAGGCGTCGAGCACCCGGTCGCCGTCGACCCCCGCCGCGTCGGCGACCATTTCCTTTAGCTTGGCATCGCCATCGGCGCCCTGAGTGGAGATCGAATCGAGGATCTGTTGGGCTGGCGGCAGGATCTTGATGTTCGAGGGCATGGGGCCTCCGTGCGCTAGCTGACGCGCAGAATTTGGCCATGGCTGAGACTGCCCATGGAGCGCTTCGATTATCGGCTCGTTCGGCCTGGGGTTGTCCCCAACCGCGGGAAATATCGATAGTGCCCGGAGATGGTCCAGTCGTCTAGGCAGTCCTCCTCCGCCGGATAGGGGGGGAAGTGATGGAAGACCAACGGCCGGCCAGAGGGGGCTCGGCGGTCGGAGATGATACCGATGTGGCTGAACCCGCCGTTGTCGTAGAGGTCGAAGATGACGATGTCTCCGGGCTGCCATTTGGCGTCCAGGGTTCTTCCGAGCGAGACGGCGTGGCGGTCGAAGAAGGTGACCAGGCGTCTGACCCGGCGGTGGTCGATGTTCGGGTCGGGGCGGGTTTGTTTTTTGCGGGTGTGGTAGTCGCTGAAGCGCTTCGTCATGTCTTCGTGGACCAGGACTTGGAGGTCGACGCCGAGGGCGCGGTAGGCGCGGACTACTAGGTCGGTGCAGACTCCGACGTCTGCGGGGGGGTCGCCGGCTGGGTAGGCGAGTTGGCGGTAGCTGGGCTCGTAGGTGGTGTTGGCGCTGGCGAGGGTTCGGGCGGCGTTGATTAGGGTGGTGGCTGGGGTCGGAGGAGCGGCGTGGGCTACGGCGGCGACGGCGACGGCGACGAGTGCTCCTGAGCGGATTGGTGGCGACATGTTCATTCCCTTAGACAACACGTCGGGTGTCGCCAGGAATTCCAGGGTTGGGGAAACCTTCCCCAGCCATCACGGTGCGCGGCTCGCCAGCAGCGCGAAGGCCTCGCCCCACGTAGTGGCGGCCACCCCGTCCAGGGGCGTCGCGTTTTTCTCGAGTTTTATGACGACAAAACCGGTGGCGGTGAGCGGCACCGACGTCGCGAGGATGGCGCTGATATATGCGTCCTCGTCCACCAGACAGAAACCGCCGAGCGCCTCGCGCGTGCCGCTGGCCATCATCTCACACTTCATCTCCGGCGGCGCGCTGGCGATCGCGGCGAACATCTCGGTCAGCCCGGGACACAGGGTGATCGCCTCTTCGATCGCCATCGCGGTGTGGATGGCGCGCTCGGCGGGCGGGTAGGCGCGGAGTCGCTCGTAGAGCTCCCGGTCTGGGACCTCCGGTGTCGGCAGCGGCTCGCTGGAACGCGCGAGCAGGTAGACCTCGGCGATGCCGGCGTCGCACGCGATCTCCAAGGCCTCACGAACCTGCGGCAGCGGTCGTTTCACATCGACCGCGAGCAGGAGCGAGTGGATCGGCTTCTCCTGCCGATAGGCGAACAAGCGCTCGCGGATGGCGATCTCATCGGATAATGCGGCCTCCAACATCTCCCGATCGAGGCTCGTTCCCTTACCGATCAGGCGCATCTGAAAAAGGGTCTCTTCGGCTCCGAGGCTGAGCAGGCCAGCATCGGGCGGCTTGCTCGGCGCACCCTCGAGCACCGGCAGTTCGACACCGGACACACTCGGATAGCGTGCAAACTTGCAGGCGCGGTCCAACTGGTCGCCGACTTCGTCCGCGTTGGCGCAGGCGGCGAGCATAAAGAAAGCCGAGATTGTAAGAACGCGCATGGTCATCTCCGTTGGGCGAAGGTGTGATGTGGTTTGCTTCGCTGGCCGAGCGCCTCGGTCAGCTCCCAATAGAACCTCGAGACGGTCCGACACCACCCCTTGGTCCGCGACATCAATCGGCCCCATCGCTCGCCACCAGCCTTTCTGCTAGACCCAGGCCATGGACAAGCAGGCCCTCGAGGAGCTCATCGCCGCCGCCTACGACGACCGTCAACGGCTCGATGATCCGGCATACAGCGACGCCGTCCGCGACGTCATCGCCGCGCTCGACCGGGGCCAACTGCGGGTGGCAGAAAAAATCGACGGTGAGTGGGTCACCCACGCCTGGATCAAGCAGGCGGTGCTGCTCTACTTCGCCCTGTCTGAGATGCAGGTCATGGAGGCCGGTCCGTTCGAGTATTATGACAAGATTCCTCTAAAAAGAAACATCGAAGCCACCGGCGCGCGCGTCGTGCCACCCGGCACCATCCGCTACGGCGCCTTTGTCGAGCCGGACGTCATCCTGATGCCGGGCTACATCAACATCGGCGCCTGGGTTGGCGGCGGTACCATGGTCGACACTTGGGCCACGGTCGGTTCCTGCGCCCAGGTCGGACGTCACGTTCACCTCTCAGGGGGGGTAGGCGTCGGCGGCGTGCTCGAGCCCTTGCAAGCGCAGCCGGTGATCATCGAGGACGGCGCCTTCATCGGCTCGCGCAGCATCGTGGTCGAGGGGGTCCGGGTATGCGAGCAGGCGGTGCTCGGCGCGGGCGTGGTGCTCACCGCTTCGACGCCGATCATCGACGTCACGGGCGAGCAGGAGGTGATCCACAAGGGGGAGGTGCCGCCCCGCAAGGTGGTGATCCCAGGCACCCGGCCCAAGCAATTCCCGAGCGGCACCTACCACACCGCCTGCGCCTTGATCATCGGAGAACGCCAGGCGAGCACCGATCTCAAAACCTCCCTCACCGACGTTTTGCGCCGTTTCGCGGTCCAGGTGTAACCTGGGGGGCCCCCCGTTAATTTTTTTTTTTGAGGAGGGCAAGAGATCTTAAAAAGACAAGAGATCCGAAAAAGACGAGAGATCTGAGAAGGGCAAGGGCTCGAGGCAAACCATGGCGTCACCCGGGATCAGGCAACGGCTGGTCGAAGCCTGCGGCGAGCTGGTGGCGATCCCCAGCGTCACCGGCGATGAGAAACAGATCGCCAATCACCTGGAGCGTTGGGCCCTGCGCTGTCCCGGGCTATCGAGTGACGACATCGTCCGCCAGGGCAACTGCTTGGTCGTCGGCCAACCGGACGAGGAAAAACCCTGCGTAGCGTTGATCGGCCACCTGGACACGGTGCCGCCGCCCCCCGACTATCAGGGTCTACGGGTCACCGAGGATCGCCTCCACGGCCGCGGCACCTCCG
>JAUUZB010001098.1 GCA_030590185.1 Deltaproteobacteria bacterium | reverse complement strand
GCGTCCTCCCCGCCGCGACCGTAGGCCGCAGGACCGGGCACCGCGCCGGCCGAGCGCGGACCGACCCGCAGGGCACCGCCGGCATCGACGAACGCCACCGAGCCTCCGCCGGCGCCGATGGTCTCGATCGGCAGCAACGGCATGCGCAGGGGGTGCTCGGCCAGACGCCCTTCATCCTCTGGCGCGAGCTCCCCGAGCACCAGGGAGATGTCGGTGGAGGTGCCGCCCATGTCGAGGCTCAGCAGGCGATCCCGGCCACAGCGCTGCCCGACCTGCCAGGCGCCCCGCACGCCGCCGGCCGGGCCCGAGAGTACCGTCCGTACCGGCTCGTTCACCACCACGGTCGCCGGGGCGAGCCCCCCCGCGGATTCCATGACCTGAACCGGCGTCGGCGCGACGGCGGCACGCAGCCGGTCGAGGCTCTGGGTCACCGCCGGCGCCACGTAGGCGTTGACCGCCACCGTGGAGGCACGCTCGAATTCCCGCGACAGGGGCACCAATTTCCCGCCCACGGTGAGCGGCTTGTCCGGGAAGGCGCGGCGCAGCGTCGCAGCCAAGGGGGCCTCGTGCCGGTCGCTGAGGTAGCCGTGCAACAGACAGATGGCCAGGGCGTCGCAGGCCCGCAGCCGCTCCCGATGGCGCGCCACCCAGGCCTCCGGATCTTCGAGGGGCGTGATCTCCTCCCCATCGGCGTCGAGACGGCCGTCGATGGAGAGGCAGTCCTCCGCTGCTACCAAGGGCGCCGGCAGGACGGGGTGGAGGGCGTAGAGGTCGGGGCGGTCTTGGCGGCGCAGGCGTAGCAGGTCTTCGAACCCAAGTGTCAAAACGAGACAGACACGCGCTCCCCGTCGTTGCAACAGGGCGTTGGTCGCCACGGTGGTGCCGTAGCGCAGCTCGGTGAGGGGGGCGGCGAGGCCTCGCTGATCCCGCAGGGCGGCGATGGCGGCCTCGACCGCAGCGCCCGGGTCCTGCGGGGTGGAGGGCACCTTGAGGCGATGCAGGACGCCGCCCGGCGCCGCCGCGATCAGATCGGTGAAGGTGCCCCCGGTGTCGATGGCGACGGTCAGGCCGGCGGTCACGGTGGGCGCGCCGGGGCTCAGAGTCGCGCTTCGAGCCAGTCGGCGATGCGGTCGTAGAGCTCCTCCCGGTCGAGCTCGTTGAGCACCTCGTGCAGCTCCCCGGCCCGCTCGATGATGTCGACCTCCCCCTGGAGCTGGGCTGCGAGCTGCCGGTTGGCGGCCGGTGCCGCGATCGGGTCGGCGTCGCTATAGACGTACAAACAGGGGAGGGGCAGCTGGGTGAGCCTCCGGACGCGCAGCTGGGCCTCGTTCGTCTCGCGGAACCAGCCGGTGGTGGCGATGTTGAACACGAAGGGGTCGCGTTCGTATGCCTCGCGCACACCCTCCTGGCGGCTCAGTCCGTCGGTCGGCAGGCCGCTCGGGATCGCCAGGCGGGGGTAGAGCTTCGCCATGGTGTTGGCCAGGAGGATCTTGTAGCCGGGGACCTTCATCGCCAACTCGAGGTATGGATTGGTCGCCACCAACCCGCGCAGCTCGCCGACCCGTGGTCCATTTCGAGCCACGTAGTCGAGGGCGATTAGCCCGCCGAGGCTGTGGCCGAGCAGGAAACGCGGCGCCTCGCCGGTGAGGGTGGCGAGCCCCGCGTCGACGTCGTCGTGGTAGCGCTCGAACTCCGTGACGAAGCCCCTCGGACCCTCCGCCCGGCCGTGGCCGCGGTAGTCGAGCGCCGAGACCGCGAGCCCCCGGCCGGCCAGGTAATGCCCAAACTCCCGGTAGCGCCCGCCGTGCTCGCCGTAACCAGGAACGACGAAGAGCTCGGCAGAGACCTCGTCATCCGTCGGTGCCCAGCGTTGCACATAGAGTCGTACGCCATCCTGGGCGGTCGGTTTTTGTTCGGTGTATTCGACGGCCATAGCTCCCTCCGCCTGGACGGCGTCCGGGTTGGGTTAGAATAATTGGTCGATCTGGTTGAGGAGTCGCTGGGCCTTGGCCTGCTCGAGCGTCTGCTCCGGAGCGATCCCCGGCATCACCGTCGGATCGGCCTCGATCACCTCATGGAGTAGGCGTTCGAACAGCTCCCGGTCCCGGGCGGCGGTGGCATAATACTCGGCGTAGATGACATTGGTGCCCAAGAAGTCCGGGAAGAGCTCGAGGGCGCTGGCGAAGTGTTCCTTGGCCTTGGTCATGTCGCCGCCGGCGAAGTGGGGCGACTTGGCCAAAAAAGCGCCGAAGAAACGGTGCGGGGCGGCGAAGTAGACGCGCTCGTCCACACTGAGCACCCACTGCATCACCGCGAACAGTCGGTCCTTATAAAACAGCACCACCGGGAAGCCCTTGGCCAAGGCGAACTGGCCCAGGTTGACCGAATACCAGTACACCGCCGGTTGCCCCGCCGGCGGGATGGATGCCACCGCCACCTCGATCTTTGCGCCCTCTTGCATCCGGCGGGCGAACTTCGGGGAGGCGCTGAGCATCGCATTCTCGGCCGCGAGGATGCCGTTCTCAAAGGTTTGGGTCATCTCCAGCTTATCGAGGGGATCGAGCAGAAAACCATCGGCGAGGAAGAAGAAGGCCTGGGAGAGCCTGGTCAGGATCGCCGTGTCATCGGGGCGATCCTCCAAGGCCTGGTTCCACAGGTCGATCGCCTTTTGAAGCTGCGCCCGGTCCGACCGCTCGGCCCAGGCTGCCTC
>JAUUZB010000240.1 GCA_030590185.1 Deltaproteobacteria bacterium | reverse complement strand
CGATGCCAGCAACGGCGGCCGGAATGCCTCCGAGCGTTCGCACCCACACCTGTCGGTCCATGAGACATCCGAACGATGGACGTGGGCGGTGCTCTGCGCCCGAACGACGCAGACGCTTCGGGCCAACCAACCGCGCCAAACCACCGGGAAGAAAGTACCGGGCCGCGATTACTCACCGCCCATGGGGCAACTCAGCGCCCCCCGTCTAGAGCGTAGCAAACAACGTCAACCGACCGGCACCACCGCCACTGCCCATGCAACCGTTGCTACCGACCCCGCCCTCGCCCGGCTGCAAGCCATCAGCGCGGGCGGCCTCACCCGCAAGAGCGACGTTGCGACCGCCGGCGCCGCCAGCGCTACCGGGCTGCCCCGTGTCACCAGAATTCCCACCAGGACCCAGCAGCCCGCCGCCACCGCCACCGCCGCCATCGACGTCAACGTAACAGCCGCCGTTCTCGCCGTAGAAGCTCGTGCCGCTGCAGCCGATCCCGGGGTCACCGCCGCCGCCGCCGCCATAGTGACTCTTACCCGCGCCGCCGCCGCCGCCGCCGTAGATCGCGTCCCCGGGCGCGCCGCAGCCTGCCACGCGCCCGCCGCCACCGCCGACGTCGCCGTCGCTGCCATTGCAGATCGAACCGAGCCCACCCTGCGGGTCGCCGCCGTCGCCCGAACGCCCGTCGCAGCCGGCGCCGCCGCCGCCACCGATCACCACGGTGAGCACCAGGTCACCCGTCGGGATCGAGGTTAGGGTCGCGAAGCCACCGGCGCCGCCACCACCGCCCGGGGCGCCGTTGGTGCCCGGGCCACCACCACCACCGCCACCGGCGACCAACAGAGCCGTGCCCGCCTCGTCGTAAACGACGGTCGCACCGCCACCGCCACCGCCACCTGCATCGCCCGGGCCACCGGCGCCACCACCGCCACCGCCGCCGACCGCCCCTAAGATCACGGTGCTGCAGGCGGAGGACAACACGAAGGTGTAGATGCCCGGTTGTTCGAAGGTCAACGTCGCCCCGACCGGGCAGCTCCAGCCGCAGATCGAGCGGCTGCCGGTGCAGATCCAGAACGGCTCGACCACGCAGCTCGCGTCGCAGCCGTCACCAACGACGTCGTTGCCGTCGTCGCATGCCTCGGCGGCCTCCACTGCGCCGTTGCCGCAGGCCGGGGTGCAATCGTTATCGTTGGCGGCGTGGCAGCCGGCCGGGCAACAACCCTCGCCACCGAGACACTCACTGATGGAGGAAAAACTGCACTGGGCGCTGCAGGTGCTGGGATCGCCGGCCAGACGATCGAGGGTGCAGGCATCGTCGTCCCGGCAATGGGTTGGGCAATCGCCGTCGCAGATCTCGCCCGGATCGGTGACGCCATCGCCGCAGGTAGAGGAGCAGTCGCGATCCACGGCGGCGTCGCAACCGGGGGGGCAACAGCCGTCGTAGCTCTGGCACAGCATGATCACGCCGTGGGCACAGGCGGCGCTGCACACCTCGGCGGCGCCGGTCAACAAATCCTGGGTGCAGGCGTTGTTGTCGTCGCAAAAGGTCGGACAGTTGCCGTCGCACGCCTCACCGCTCTCGATGAGGCCGTTGCCGCAGCTCCGCGAACAGTCGTTATCGCTATTCGGGTCGCAACCGGCCGGACAACAGCCGTCATCTGCAACGCAGGTCTCGATCGGCTCGAAGACGCAGATCAGATCGCAGCGCTCGGCACCGCCGGATCGCACGTTGGTGGTGCATCGGTTGCCGTCGTCGCAACGGCTCGGGCAGTCGCCGTCGCAGGTTTCACCCGGATCGAGCTCGTGGTTGCCGCACAGGGGCGTGCAGGCGTTGTCGACACAGCTCGGCGCCTCCGCCGGGCAGTCCGCCTCGCTCTCGCAATACTGCGGGCAGCTGTCATCCTGCTCGCACTCCAGCACAGCCGGCACGAACAGGCAGGCGGACAGGCCACCACCCGCCAAGGCGAGCGGCAAGATCCACTGGGCTAGGGCTGACAGCCGTTGGTTACGCATTCATCTGGGCCGATGTCAGGGGTTGTGGGGCTGCGCGGGTCGCCATCCATGTCGTGGGCGGGGGCGCCCTCCGGAGTTCCGGCGCCATCCAACGGCGAGACGCCGCTCACCGTGTCGTCCTCGAGGAAGGGAAAGCCGAGGCTCGAGCTGTAGGTCGCCGGTGCGTCGATGTTGTTGCTGAAGCTGCCCTCCGCCCCGGACATGGCGTTCACCTCGGCGGCGGTCACCCACTCCTGGGTGGTGCCAGAACAATCGACGTTGTTGAAGTAGAGCGCCACCGGCGCGGTGCCACCCACCGGCGCGGCGTCCAGGTCGTTGTTCTCGAACAGCCGCGGGTCGGCGAGACAATCCCACTCGAAGACGTTGAACCGATCGTTAGTACACCTCGGGCCCGCCTCGATGATGTTGTTGCGATAGATCCCCTTCGGGGTGCTCGGGGCAGAGGCGCCGGAGCTCAGCAACAGGCCAATGGAGGTGCACGCAACAGCGTCGCCGTCGCCGGTGATGTAATTGGAGTGGACATCGATCTCGCTGGGGCCATCCTCCACCTCGATGTGCATGCCCACCACTAGGGGCCCCGGGGTGGCGGTACCGCCGCAGTGACCGCCGAAGATCCGATTATTCTGCAGACGGGCGTAGGAATTCTTGGCGTAGACGCCGGTGGCGGAGGCGCCGGTGAGGCTCGGGTTCGGCTCGATGCCGCAGCCACCGATGATCTCGTTGTTGTCGACAAAGGTGCCGCTGTTCTGGAGCCAGAGGCCGTAGATCTCGCGACCACCGGATGGACAGGCGCTGCTGCACCACGGGACGTTGCCGCCGGTGTCGGCGCCGCGGATCAGGTTGCCAGCGATCCGCAGGCAGGCGCCGTCATCGCAGCGCACCCCGGTGGAGACCGCCGGGTAGCCCCAGGCGGCGCTCTGGATACGGTGGTTGTTGACGATCACGCAGCGGCTGGCGCCGGTGTTGTCGGCGCCGCAGTGCACGCCGGAGGGTCGCGCCGCGCCGCCTTCGCTACCGCCGCGGATGATCCGGTTGCCATCGATCACCGGGTGGCAGTCCCCCACGGCCCGGATGCCCTCGACGTCGGCCTGCGGGTTGTAGCCCTCGGCCATGATGTCGCCGTTGTCGACGATCCAGGGCGCGGCGCCGTCGCAGTCGGTCATCCAGATTCCGTAGGAGTTGTAGTTGGCCCAGGAGTTGGCGCGGCTGCCGCGGATCACCGTCCCGGTGGCGTCACCGAGGATCCGGATGGCCGCCGCCATCATGCCGTCCGCCCAGGTCACCGCGCTGCGATCGATCACGGCGCCCGGCGAGTCCTCGAGGTAGACGGTGTAGCTCTCGGCGGGGCGCGCGGTACTATTGTCCCAGTAGCGGCTGAACAGGCCCGGCACGTTGGTCTGCCCGCTACAGCTCGGGGTGCAGCACCAGTTGTTGCAACCGGCGTTGATGCAGCGGCCATCGACGTCGATCACCCCGCAGTTGTCGTGGATGAACGGCTTGCCGCCCTTCGACCGAACGGCGATGGCCTGTACCGCGCCCATGCCGCCCCAGATCTGCGAGCTCGAGATCTCGGCCTCACCGCCGTTGATCAGGTTGACGCCCCAGGAATAGGCGACGTTCGGATGCGTGTCGCCGGAGATCCAAACGTTGGTGACCAACACCCCGGTGGCCCCGTCAACCGTGATGCCGGAGCTCTCAAAGGCGTTGGCGCGCACGATCTCAAAGCCCTCGATGAGCGTCGGGCTGCTGATCGTCGGTCCAAAGTAGACGCCGGTGGCGCGTGGGCTCGGTATGGGCGAACCGCTGCCGAAATAGAGGGGCGGGATCTCGATCACGGCGCGGAAGTCGACCAGGGAGTTACTGCAACGACTGCCGGACATGTCGGAGTTGTAATTGCCGATGACGTTCACGCCATCCCGCATCACCGGACTCTCGGGATAGCCGGTGCGACCGCAGCCGGTGGCCGTGACGCAGACCGTCTCCCCGGGGCTCGCCGCGTCGATGGCGTCCTGAATGCAGCCAAAGGGTGCGGCGGTCGAGCCGTCGCCCGAGATCCCACATATCGCCGGGGCCTTGAACACCCAGACGCAGTTGCTGCTGCAGTCCTCATCGACGCGACCGTCGCAGTCGTCGTCGATGCCATTGCAGACCGAGTCGTCGGCGGCGGCGCCGGTGCCAGCCGGTGGGCAGATACCGAACTGGCCGCCCGCCTCGCAGGCGGCGATGGTGGTTTGGCAGGCGCCGATGTCGCAGATGATGCTGCCTAGATCCTCGTCGGTGGCCGTGTCGCAGTCGTCATCCTCGCCATTGCAGGCCTCGGCGCTGGGGGGCACCTCCCCGACGCAGGGGCTCCAGCCGCCGTCGATGCAGGTCTCGGTGCCGGTCCGGCAGGTGCCGACGCCCTCGGTGGCGGGCAGCCCGGAGTAGCAGGGCCCAACGTGGCTGTCGTAGATGGTGTTGTCGTTGTCGTCGCAGTCCGGTCCGGCGCAGCCTGCGTCGGGGCCGTAGCCATCGTGGTCGGCGTCGTTGTCACAGCCCGGACAGCTCACGGCGCAGGCGCCAGCCAGGCATTGCCACGCGCCGCAGGCGGCGGTTGGATTGCTCGCCACACAGTCACTGTCGGCCGCGGCCACGCCGTCCACGATGCCGTCGCAGTCGTCGTCCAAGCCGTTGCACAGCTCAGCGACCGGGGTCACCTCCGTCAGACAGCCGCCCCAGGTGCCGGCGGTGCAGACCTCGGAGCCGCCGACACACTCCCCTACCCCCTCGGTGCTAGCGATGCCGGTGTAGCAATCCCGGCTGGCGTCGCTGCCGATGGCTGGGTCGTTGTCATCACAGTCGACGCCGGCGCAACCGCCGCCGGTGCCGAAACCGTCGCGGTCCTCGTCAACGCAGTCCGGACAACTGACCTCGCACAGACCAACGTTGCAGCTCCACGCGCCGCACGGCGAGACACCTAGTTGGGTCGTGCAGTCGGTCGACGCGTCGGCGTCATCGGCGGTGCCGTTGCAGTCATCATCCAGGCCATTGCACAGCTCGGTGCCCGGGATGGTGCCGCCGTCGCAGGTGCCGGACCAGGCGCCGTCCACGCAGGCCTCGGTGCCGGGTTGGCACGTGCCGATCCCCTCGCTGTCGGCTGGGCCGTCGTAGCAGGCGCGCCAGCCGTCGGCGCCGACGGCGCCGGTGGTGTCGTCGCAATCGGGACCAGCGCAACCAGCGCCCACCCCGTAGCCATCACGATCCTCATCCTCGCAGTCGAGACACTCGACCGCGCAGATGCCGAGGTCACACGACCAGATCCCGCAGGGCGCCACCCCAAACCAGACCTCGCAGTCGAGCTCGTCTCGGCACTGCACGCCGTCACCGGTCTGCTCGCCGCCGCCACTCCCGCCCGCGCCGCCGGTCCCGCTGCCACCGGGGGTTTGATCCGAGCAGGCCACGACACCGAAACAAAGGGCAATGACCACCGTCGCGAATACCGAGTTGCGCATGGGATCTCTCCTCGTTGGCTGCATCTTCATTCGCTCCACGTTCAGCGTAGCCGCCCGGGTTGCCCGGCGCCACGACCTCACCAGCACCCTCGCAAGAACACCGTGCCACCGTTTTCCACCGGCACGACCCCGACGTTGGTGCTCGCGCCATCCGCCGCCGAGTCGTAGCTCGGCGCCAACAGCTCCCAGAGCAGCAAGCTGGCTCCGATGGCCAGGCCCCCGGCGCCCGCCACAACGCTGATCCACTGACGCGTCTCCGCCCCCGCGCCGCGACGATTGATGCTGTCGCGACGATCTACCAAATAGGCGAGGTCCGACTGGCTGAGGTTGGGAACGCTCGCCCGGTCCTCGATGTCGCGGGCGCGCGCGTTGCGCTGCTGAACCTCGGTCGTGTAGTAGGCGGCGAGCCCCCCGGTGCCGAGCGCCAGAGCCGAGACAGTGAGTCCCGTCCACAGCTTCCAGCTCGGTGCAAAGCTCGGCGCGGGCGGCGGAGCACTGGGCACGGGCCGTGGCTCGACCGCGGCCACCTCCGGGTCGACGGTAGGTTCATACTCGCCGGCGATCACCGCGGCTATGTTCATCAGCGGCGCGTCGCTCGGTACCTCATCCACCACGAGAATCATCAGGCCATCGGGGCCGACCCGCACCGCGACCTGCGTACGGCTGTCCGGATCGATCACGATCTCCTGGGCGATCGCGTCGGAGCCCTCCTTGCGCAGGGACAGGCGCCGCGGACCAGCCGCCACCCGAACCGGCTCGTCGAAGATCGTGCGCCCCACCGGCTCGCCGTCGAGCCGCACCTCGATGCCCGGCTCCTCGGCGGCCACGAACAGGAAGCCAAAGCCGGCGGCCGACTCCTCCTCGACGAACTGGCCGGCGATGGTGGTGGTGTTGAGATCGACCTGAATGGTGGAGGAGCGCCGGTAGACCACGTCGACGAAGCGGTAGAGGTCAGCGAAGCCGGGCTTATTGACCCGCAGGATGTGGGAACCGGCCTTCAAATCCTTGAGCGGCCCGGGCAGCGGAGTCTGGCCTAT
>JAUUZB010001067.1 GCA_030590185.1 Deltaproteobacteria bacterium | reverse complement strand
TCTATGCCGGCGGTGTCCACGGCGCTGTCGGTCAGCCATGTCTCGAGAACAACCTCGCCATGTTGGACCTCTCCGATCGGCGGTACGAGATCCTCCGCCACCGGTGGGTCGTTGCCCAGGGCAAAGGACTCGCTCGTGACGGGGGCGCTGGACGCCCCCTCATTGTCGAGCGCTCGCGCCCGTAGTCGAACCGCGGGCTGGTAGGTGACAACGTCGACCACAGCGCTCTCGCCGCTGGCGACCTCCACGACCTCGATCGGCAAGAAATTCAGAGGATCGCCGGTGGTGGCGTCGGTCAAGACATCCCAGACGAACGTGTACAGGTGGTCGCTTCCGAGGGTCGTAATATCGCTGACCGGATCGCTATCGGCATGGGCTGTCGCCCCGTGCCACACCTCCGCCTCCCCATCCGTCGCAGCGACAGAGAACTCGAAGGCGACCGAGAGCTGCGTGTCACCGGCGATGGAGGCGTTGGCATCATCGACGGTGAAGACCAGGGGCACGCGATTGACGAAGCGCTCGCCCTCCGACGCGATGATGGCGCCGAGAACGATCGTGGGCGCGGTGTTCCCCGTCTCGGTGATGCACATCCCGGCGAGGCCGCAGACCATGCCCTTGGGACACTCGCTGTCTCCACCGCAGGTGATGGCGGTATCGAGGGGCACCTCGAGACTCGGAGCACAGCTGGTCGTGGTACTCGCCAGGAGCAGCAACGCAAGGCCCACGGCTCGATACGGGCCCACGGCGGCCCACTTCGATGAAGATATTTGCACGGTCCAAACTCCTGCCATTTCATTTGGAGGAGTCTACCCTGAGGGAATATCGCTCGCCAGGCGACGGCTCCGACGTTGCGCAGGGGGGCTTAGTGGGCGCGGTTCGCCGCTTGGGAGGCCTCGGCGCGTTGGTTGCGCAGGGCCTGGATCTCCAGCGGGTTGCCCTTGCTCGAATAGACGGGCGGTGCGTCGCCTCACCCGGAGGCTCAGATGCCGCCCCCCTCGAAGTGCTTGCCGCGCTTCTTGGTCGGCAGTCGGATCAGCTGTTCCTGGCCGGAGCTGTCTGGGTGGCGCAGCCGATCAGCGCGGGTCAGACTGATCGCCTGGGTGGGGCAGATGCGCAGGCAGTTGCCGCAGCGGATGCAGTTGTCGGAGTCGATCCAGATATAGGTCGCCTGCCGGTTGACGGCGGTTTCGACGTGGCTCTTGGGGGCGCCGTCCTCGTCGGTGAAGAGGTAGGTGAGCTTGCGGATGCACTCCCGGGGCGAGACACCGATGCACCAGTTGCAGTGGATGCAGCGGTCTTGATCGATCTCGAACTTGTGGTTGCAGCGATAGCAACGGTCGGCGTTGACTCGAGTTTGTTCGCTGCCGTATCCGATCTCCACCTCGCTCTCGCTGGTGCGGGCCGACAAGGGGGCCACCGGCATCGCTGGCGGAACCACCAGATCATCATCTCGCAGTCGGCCGGTCTCACCCTCGGCGACCGTTTGCAACAGGACCGTGACTCGCCGGCGTTTGGTGCCGCTGAGCAGGAGGTCGATCTCCTCGGCGGCGGATTTGCCCTCAGCCACGGCGGTGATCACATCGGCGCTGCCCCCGGAAAAATCACCGGCCACGAAGATGGTGCCCTGACTGGTGGCGTGGCGGCCGGTGACCTCGACCCCTGGCGGCAGGATGTCGGCGGCCGGGCGTTGGCCGAGAGCGAAGATCAGGGTTTGGCAGGCCACCTCGAACTCGCTGTTGGGGATCGGGATCACCGCAGGCTTCTGCCCCGGTTGTGCCGCCTGTCCCAACTGGTTGCGCCGGAAGGTAACCCCGGTGAGTCGTCCGTCCTGGGCCCGGGCGGCGATTGGCTCGAACAGGGTTTCGATGTCGCAGCCCTCTTCGGCGAGCTGGCTCAGCTCCCGCCGGCTCGCCGGCATCTGGGCCTCGGTGCGGCGGTAGGCGATGACGGTCAAGGATCCCTTGCCCGCCAGCTGGCGCCGGGCGGCGCGCACGCAGTCGATGGCGGTGAAGCCCCCGCCGATGATCAACACGTCACCGTTGAGCTCGTACGGATCCCCGCGGTTGTAGCGGCTGAGATAGTCGAGGCCAGCGATAGCTCCGGACTCCGGCAGCCCGGGGAGATCCAGCATCACCGGCACGAGCGCGCCCGCCGCCACCAAGACGGCGTCCTGCTCCGCGAGGATCTCATCGAGCTTGGCGCGATTCACCGCCACGCCGGTCACCACCTCGATACCGGAGTCGACGATGGCCTGGACCTCTTCCTCGATCACCGCCCGGGGTAGGCGAAACAGGGGGATGCCGATCTGCATCATGCCGCCGAGCACCGCCTCTCGTTCGTAAATCGTCACGGCGTGCCCGAGCCGCTCTAGCTCCCGCGCGGCGGTGAGGCCACAGGGACCTCCACCGATCACCGCCACCCGTCGACCGCTGGCCTCGAAGTAGGGCGGTAAGGGCGCCGCTCTGTTGGCCTTGCCGTCGGCGGCGGCGCGCTTGAGGTGCATGATACTCACCGGCCCCTCGATGCCGGTCCAGTTGTGGCGGCAGCCCTCCTCACAGGGCGCGGTGCAGATGCGTCCGAGCACCCCGGGAAAAACGTTGCTCTCCTGATTGATCGCATAGGCTTGGTCCAGGCGACCGTGGGCGATCTGCTCAATATAAGCCGGGATGTTGGTTTGCGCCGGGCACGCCGGTTGGCAGGGGACATCCCTGGCGATGGTCTTGAAGTCCAAGGGGGTGGCCGTCTCCCCCACGTCGACCGCGTATTCGCGGGGGTTGGGAGCCATGTCGT
>JAUUZB010001173.1 GCA_030590185.1 Deltaproteobacteria bacterium | reverse complement strand
CGCTGCCATGGTCCGGTGGACATCGGACCGGCGGGCGAGGCCTGGCGATGCTACGGGCTCTACTCGACCCTGCGTGCCGTGACCCACGACTTCGCCCACGCCGGCGAGCTGGCGGCGCACTTTGACGATCGCCTCGCCCTGCTCGAGGACCGGCACCTGTTCGACGCCTGCGCCGATTGCGATTGGCGTGCCCGCGGGATCTGCGGCGGTGGCTGCCACGCCTTTCGCGCCGTGCGCGCCCTGCGGTCCACGGCCGAGGAGCAGGGGGTTGCGATCGGGGATGACGAGAGCCTGCGCCGTGCCGTGCCGGAGCTCGATGGGAAGCGGTTGCACCTTTTCGAGGGCACGGCCGGCACCGTGGTCATGCTCCAGGAGGCCGATGACACCTGGGCGAAGGTGGGGGTCACGCCGGAGGAGCTCGCGGTCCTGCGGGCTTGCGATGGCGAGCGTACTGCGGCCAACGCCATCGCCGAGGTCCGGGGCTGCCCGGAGGCGATCGGCCTGCGCTTGATCCGTCGCTTCCTGGATCAGGGCGGGTTGCGGCTGCGGGCCGGTCGAGCCCGGTGACCCATCGTGCGGCGGAAGCTCAGTGGCCTTGCCAGCGGTGGCCGTACCCAGCCGCGGCCAAGATGGCTGAGCGGGTGAGCCTGCCCGCGCCGGCGGCTAGTTGGTGATGGCCTCGTCGAGGGTGACCGTCAGGTCCACGGAGTATTCGCAGTTGCGTGGTAGGAATACGGTATTCGAGGTGGTCATCTCGCGCAGGGTGATCAGGGCGTCGCGCATCTGCAGCCGCAGCGACTCGCGCACCTGCTCCTGGGTCGCGACCTTGGCCTTGACCAGTGATTCGCCGACGTTCGTGCTGCCCCGACGGCAACGTTGGATCACCAGCTTGATCAGGTCGGGGTCGACTGAGAACTGCTCCACCAGGTAGCGAGTGAAGGCGTACTTCATCTTGGAGCTGGTGGCCCAGGCGATGCGGCCGGTCTGCAGGTGGACGTGGATTTCGCAGTCCTCGGACACCGCGATGAACTCGCCGGAGCTCGATGCGTCGGTAGCCTCTTGCAGCTTGAGAAACGGCTCGTCGACCGCCTCGTAGTCTTGCTTGAATTTTTCTCCTTGGGCCACCGCTCGGTCGATGGCGTCGGCGAGCGGATCGAGGCCTTCGTCCTTGATGACGTAGTCAAAGGCGCCCTCGCGCATGGCCTGACGTACGAGCTTCATGTCGCCGGCGGAGGAGAGCAGGATCACCGGGACCTCCGGCGCTGCGCTGCGTACGTTGCCGAGCACGTCGAGCCCGCCGAAGTCCGGCATGTTCAGATCGGTGACCACCACATCGAAGGCGGCGTCGTAGTCGAACTTGGCGTTGAAGAAGGTCTCCATGCCGGTGAAGCCGCTGGCGGCGATCTCGACGTTATAGCCGAGCTCAGAGAGCTCCGACTCGATCAACCCGAGCACGATCGGGCTGTCGTCGATGAGCAGAACCCTCACCGGTTCTTCCTTGCCTGGCCTGCTGCTCACCTGGACCCCTGGTCCGTTGGCGCGGCGGTTGTCATGGGTTTGGCTAGTAACATCCATTGTGGCCTGAGGGAACCGGTCCGCCACTGGGACTGTCGCCCCAACGGTCGCGCCGAGTCCCCTACCCAACATCTCTTCAGACGGCACGCCGGCCTTGGATAGTTAATCATTTTCCCCTTTTTTTTCCGGGCCGGGCGGAGTAGACAAGCCCGATTCCCCGAGGAGGATTCCATGGACCCGAAATCCCTGCGCGTGAATGGTGAGCGACTCAAGAGCAGCCTGGAGGAGATGGCGAGGATCGGCGGCACCCCGGCCGGTGGCGTCACCCGCCTCGCCGGCAGCGACGAAGACAAACGCGCCCGCGACCTGTTCGTGAAATGGCTCGAGGAGCTCGAGCTCGAGGTCGAGATCGATGCCATGGGTAACATCTTTGGCCGCCGGGGGGGCCGAAACAGCGCTCTGGAGCCGGTGATGTCCGGCTCCCACATCGATTCCCAGCCCAAGGGCGGGCGCTTCGACGGCATCCTCGGGGTAATGGCGCCCTTGGAGGTTCTGCGCACCCTGAACGACCACGGGGTCGAGACCGAGCGGCCGTTGGTGATCGTGGACTGGACCAACGAAGAGGGCTCCCGGTTTTCGCCGGCGATGGTCTCGTCGGGGGTCTGGGCCGGCGCCCTGGATATCGAGTGGGCCCTTGCCCGCGCCGACCTCAACGGCAAGACCCTCGGTGAGGAGCTCGAGCGTATCGGTTACAAGGGTGAACTGCCCTGCAAGCACTGGCCGACCCACGCTTCCTACGAATATCACATCGAGCAGGGGCCGGTGCTCGAGACCGAGAGGAAGATCATCGGCGCGCCCAAGGGGATCCTGTGCCTGCACTGGTACGACATCTATCTCACTGGGACCGCCAACCAGGTTGGCCCCACGCCGATGGAGGGGCGCAACGACGCGTTGTGCGCCGCCGCGGAGATGATCCTCGAGGTTAACAACCTGCCGGACGCGATGGGTGGCAACAT
>JAUUZB010000831.1 GCA_030590185.1 Deltaproteobacteria bacterium | reverse complement strand
GGGTAGCTCTGCTTGAGCTGTGACCAGACCTCGACGAATTGCTCGGTGCTCGGCCGGTCCACGGTGGGCATGGTCCGGGCGCGGGCCATGCGCAGCATCAGGCCAACCTCCATCTTCTGGTCCGCGAGGGGGAAGGCGTAGGCCATGGCGGGCGGGAAGCGGGGGGCGTAGGGCAAGTCGCCGTTGCCGATCATATAGAACTGGAGATCCGGACTCTCGTCCGGGTCGGCGCTCGCCCGGGCGATCCTGACCTTCATGATCGGGCAGCTCAGGTCGTTGTAGCGAATGCCGTAATGCCGGCCGATGACGCTCCGATGGCCGTCACAGCCGAGCACCGTGGTGCCCTCGGCGGTCTGCTCGGCCCCGCCCGCGTCGATGTAGCGCACGCCGGTGCAACGGCCACCCGGGCCCTCGAGCACGCCAGTGACGCGGCAGCCGGTTTGCAACTCAGCGCCACCGGACGCCGCCCGTTCACCGAGGCGATCGATGAAGTCGCGCCATTCGAAGAAGTAGTGCACCCCCTTGGCTTTCAAGTGAAGCTGCGCGCGGTCCCCCGGGCTGTGGTAGACCGCGTCGGCCGGCGTGACGTGGGAGATCTTCTCGAGAAAACCCTCGCCGAGCAGGTCATCGAACAGCGGGTAGTGGCGCACGCCCTCGCCGCGGGGCAGCGGGCCGAGACGCTCCCCCTGTTCGAGCACCAGCGCGCTCGAGCCGTTGCGAGTCGCGTGGATAGCCGCGCTGAGGCCGGCCGGGCCGCCACCAACGATCACGAAGTCGTAGTTGTTCCCCATGGCACCGCACGTTACCGTGTTAGCCCCGTGGACACGAGCCGCCGGAGTTTCCATTGGTGGCGCCGGTGTTTGACAACGCCTTCTGACCCACCGCCATCTCTGATAGGAAGGCGCCGTGGCACGGAAAAAGAGAAAACCCAAGGCCGGGCACCAGCAACCCAAGAAGCGCAAGCCGCAAGGCTCCGGGGGCGGCAGCATCACGAGCTCGTCGGGCACGATGAGCGGCCTGCGCGGCATGTTCAAGAAAACCGTGCGCGGAGGCTCTGGGGCAGACGCCAAGAAGCCACCCTCCAAGATCGGCCGGGTGGTCGACATCCTCCTCTGGATCGCGGTGGCCGGGGCGATCGTCTACTTCATCGCCAACACCCAATGCGCTGGCTGATCCCCGGCGGCTTTTCCACTGCGCTCCTCCTCGCCTCGAGCCTGGCGGCGCTGAGCTCGTGCCAGGATGGGGAGCGCAGCGCTGGCCGGGAAGTGATCGTCGACCCGGCCGTGCCCACCCCGATTCCCGAGGCGACGGCGTTTCCAGACCGGCCCCTCACCCTGGGTCGACCGCCGCACCTGTCAGGCTTGACCGAACACGAATACGAGCCGCTCGCCAACCATCTCGCCAAGGTGATCGGCCACCCGGTGGAGATGAAGGTGCCGGGCTCCTACGGCGCGGTGACCGAGATGCTGGTGGCCGGCGAGCTCGACTTCGCCCTGCTGACGCCGTTGATCTACGTGCGCACCCGCAAACGCCTGCCCCAGATCAAGCTGCTCGCCACCCTGCTCGGCGAGGGGTCACCGCGTTACCGGGGGTACATCGTCGCGCCCCTCGGCTCTGGGATGCGCGACCTGCTCGAGCTCAAGGGCAAGCGCTTCGCGTTCGTGGACGAGGGCTCCACCAGCGGCTACCTGTTCCCGCTGGCCTTGCTGCGCGCGGCCGGCCTCGAGCCGAAGCGTGATTTCGCGAGCCTGCGGTTTGCCGGCGGGCACGCCAGGGTGGTGGAGTTGATCCACGCAGGCGAGGTTGACGCGGGCGCCATCTCCTCCACGACCCTCTCCCACCTGCGGGCCGAGGGCGTGCCCGGCAACCTCGACATCGTGGCCAAGACCCCCTGGATCCCCTTTGACGCCTTTGTGGCCCATCCCAGCGTGGCGGAGTCGGTGGCGCAGAGCGTGCGAGCGGCGCTGATCGCCCTCAACACGCGTACCCCGGAGGGCCGGGCGGTGCTGACCGGGATCACCACCACCAACGGTTTCGTGAGCGGCGACGATGGGGCGTACGACACGGTGCGCGAGGTGGTGGAGAAGATGAACCTCGAGGTTCCCGCCACGCCATGACCCCGTGACCGAGGCCGCCGCTCGTGTCTCGTTTTAGGGCTCGCCGGCGCCTGTGGATTGAGGAATCGGTTTTGGGGGGAGGAAGACCGGATTCTCAAAGAACTCGACCCGAGCCTCGAGGCGGTCGCCGTCGGCGTCGGTCACAAACACCCTGCCCTCGTACTTGACGAGGGCCCGCCGTTCGCGATCGAAGAAGAACTCAGTGGTCGGCGCGATCAATTGCAAGGCGGCGTTCTTTGGGGTCAAGGCAACGACGATCACCGCTCGACCTTTCCAGGTGACGCTGCGGACCTTGCGCAAACGCAGGCTGTACCACTCGAGCCGCGACGGCACCGGCATCGAGAAATCCACCGGCTTGCCGGCCACGAGATCGTCCCAGCGTCGGGTTGCCAGCAGCGGCACCGACCCCGGCGTGACGACCAAAGCGGGTGGTCGGACCGTCTCGCGCTCGACCTCGCCGTCCTCCTTGCGTTCGAGCTCGATACCGCCCTTCTTGACCGTCACCACCAGGCGTCCGCCGGTGATCAAGTTGTCGGTCCGCGATGAGGGGGTGAGCTGGCCGGGTTTGAAGTCGATCGTTCGGTGCACCACTACGCGCTTGCCCAAAAAACAGGTGGTCTCGGCGCTCAGCAGCTCGCCATCCCGCCAGCGCTCGATGTGATCCTCCACGAAGACGAGCGCGCCGCCATCGAGGGCGTAGGCCTTGGCGAGGAATTGTCGGACCTGGGCGTCGGCGACCGACGGCAGGAGGATCGCCCCGAAAGAGGCGACGAGTAGGAGCTGAGCGAGTCGTTTAGCCAAAGGTCCCCCCGTTGTGCCCCCACATCCCCCCGGGCACGCCGGCGAAGTTAACATAGATACGCCCCGCCGGCACCCCGGCCCTTTCGCTGATCAGCCCGCAGAGGGTGGCGCTCAACGCCTTGGCCTGGACGTCGTTGATCGTCCCGACCGATCGCACCTCCACCAACGCCGCCGGGTCGGCGCTCGCGGCCATGCGCATGGCCACGCCGGTCTCGACCACCACCATCATGTAGCTCTCCGGTTTGCCCAGGCCGCTGGCAACCGAGGAGGAGATCTCGTCGAGCAGTGCCGCCTTGGCGTCATCGTTCAAGTCGGCGGAGAGCTGAACACGAGTCATCGGCATGGTTGGGCTCCTCGGGTAACGCACGGGTGAGGCCCCCACCACGGCGGCGGGGGCGGGGGCAGACGATCGCGGTCGGCTAGAGCCAACCTCCGGCTTTCAGAGCTTCCTCGAGCTCGGCGCGGGTCCCGGCAGCCATCTCGCACAGGGGCAGGCGGTAGTTCTCGCCGATGCGCTTTTGCAG
>JAUUZB010000289.1 GCA_030590185.1 Deltaproteobacteria bacterium | reverse complement strand
GGCCCAGGGGCGCAGAGCCACTGCGTGCCGTCGTACACCAAGACCTGGTCAGCAGCGCAGTCCGGTAGCTCCCCGGGCGCCGCGGCACAGATCCAGCCACCGCCAGCGGCGACCAGAATTTGGCCAGGATCGCAGGTGGGCGGCAACGGGGCGCAGGCCCAGCCGTCGGCGGTGGCTACGATCGCCTCATCCACCTCGCAGATCGGCAGATCGGACGAGGGGTCAGCGCATTGCCAGGTCGAGCCATCGTAGGTCAACGTCTGCCCGGCGGCGCAGCTGGGCAGATCGCTCTCCGCGCTGCCCGCTCCACAACCACTCACCAACCCGAGCGGCAACCCAACACAGAATACCAAACGTCGCAACATGAAGACCTCCCTCAGTGGTTGGGGGAGTGGTAGCAGGCGCGCGCCAGGCTGGCAAACGAGCTGACGCCCTCGGCGCGGGTGTTCTACCGCGCCTTGGCCGCCAAGAGATCCAGATGTCCCGGGTCGAGCTTCGACAGCTCGATCAACCGCAACGCCTGACGCCAGGCCAGAACCTTACGCACGTATAGGTTGGTCTCACGGTAGGGGATCTCCTCCACGAAGATCTCGGCCGGCAAATCGCCACGCCCCTGGCGCCAGCGGGTGACGGCGCCCGGACCGGCGTTGTAGGCGGCGAGGGCGAGCTCGGCCCGGTTGCCAAAGGCCCGCAGCATGCGACCGAGGTAGCGCACACCGAGACGGGCGTTGGTCTCGGGAACGAGGATTTGGGCGGCGGTCGGGTGGGCACGGCGGTTGTGCTCGCGCATCAGATCCCGGGCGGTGGCCGGCATCAACTGCATCAAGCCGAGGGCACCCACGGGTGAGCTCACGTCGGCCCGGAAGCCGCTCTCCTGACGGACCAGCGCCACGACCAGATCGCGGTTGACGCCCTGGCGCTTGGCCTCGCCGCTGACCAGGTCGACGTATGTCGCCGGGAACTGACGGGCCAGCGGCGCGATGGTCGCGGCGGTGCCATCAGGGAAGCGGCGGTTGCGACGATAGAGAAAGCGACTGGCGACCCCGGGTTGCCCCACGTCGACGGCGGCCTCGGCCATTTCCGTAAGGCTACGCGGCCCCATGTTGGTGTCGGTCGCCTCGAGGATCTGACGAAGCTCCTTGCGCACCCGACGCGCCATGCCGAGCTTGACGAGCTCTGCGACGTGCTCGGCCGGCGGCGTCAGCTCCTCCGGGGGGAGGACCCCGTCGGCCGACGGCCATGGCGGGCGGCCAAGACGTTCGGTGGCGCGATAAGCGTAGTAGCTCACGGGAAAACGCCGCGCCAACCCGACCAGCTCAGCCTGCACCCGCTCACGATCGCCGCCCATCTCTTCGAGCGCCCGGGCCGCCCAATAGACGGCGCCCGGCGCCAGCTCACCGAACGGATCCTCGTCCCGCAGAGCCTCGAAGAACCGCCGGGCCGCAATGAAATCTCCGGTGCGGTAGGCGACCCACCCCAACCCCTTGAGCGCCTGACGCCGCGTCGGCCCCACCGGGTTGGTGACCAGCTGGGACTCGAACCGCCGGCGCGCCTCGTCATAACGCCGGTACTCGATGAACATCTGCCCAGCCGACGCCAGAGCCTCGAGCGCCAGGGCATCGTCACCGCTGCTGGCGACCGCGTCGAAGCAACGGGCGGCCGAGCTCAACCGACCCCGCCGGCGCTCCGCCTCCCCGAGGCGCAACTCAATGGCCCGGCGCAGCTCCGAATCGTTGGTCGACCGCTTGGCCTCGATCAGGGTCGCCACGGCCGCGGTGAAATCCTCGGCGCGCGTCAGGCGAATACCCGTGGCCTGTTGGAGCTCGGCACCCAGCCGGGTGCGCGATGGGGTGTCCCGAATTAGCGCATCCAGCAACGATTGACCGCTGCCCCCCCCCCGCGCCGGGCCCACGACGGAGCTGGTGGCCCGCTGGAGATGATGCTTGATCAGCCGCCGCTCCTTGGCGCCATAGAGACCAGGGACCTCGGCCAGCTCACGCAGGGCGGCGAGGCCCCAGGCCCCCTCGGGTTCGTCCCACCAGAGCTGCTGGAGATCACGCCGACCCGCCTTGGGCTCCTCGCCGTGCAGGCGGCCCGCACCGCGCAGAAAGAGAAGCTCACCGACGAGCGGTTCGTGGTCGGCGAGGAGATCCGCGAGCTCGGCGAGGCCGTCGGATCGCATCAGGGCCCAGGCCCGCACCCGCAGCACCGCATCGCCGTGGGGGCCGGTGGTCGGCAGACGACGCGCGAGCTCAGCCGCCGCGTCCGGGCGGCCGAGACGCAGCAAGCCCTCGGCCGAAGAGAGGACCCGCAGGACGAGCTCCACGGGAGGCTGGCGAGCCGGCTCGGACCGGCCAAGGATCTCCAGGGTGGGCTCGGCGTGCACGGCGCCGCCGAGGGCCAGGGCGTCGTTGCCCACACCCACCGGCCGGATCGGGCCGATCACCCCGAGCAGGATGCCCACACCAATCGGTCGCCACAGGGATCGCGTCTTCACAGCAAAATGCTAGCAACCCTCGGCCCTGGGCCGAAAAAATCGGCGGGACGATCGACCCGAGGAGGCGCCAACAATTTGTCGCCTCTGGCGAAACTACATGGTCTCGATCAGAATCTCGCGGTAGCGGTCCTGCAATCGTTCGAGCAGGATCTTGCGGGCGTCCAGCGCCTCCATGATTGACTGGAGATTTCGCTCCTTGCGCTGCCAAATCGATTCGAGCACGCCGGCCTCGCCCTCCATCAGCATGCGCTTGAGGTGGCCGCGCTCCTCGGCCGCGGCCTGGGCCACGGCGTCGATCTGGAAATCACTAACCTCATTGACCAGACCGGCATAGAGCGCCCGTTGTTCGGCCTGCAGCCGAACGGTCTCATCCCGGATGTCGGTCAGCTCGGAGCGCAGGGTTTGCTCCCGAGCGTCGAGCTCGGCGATGAAGGTCTCGAGGGTGTTGCGCAGGTTGGCGGCCCGGTGACGCGGCTCCCCGCAACAATCGACCGTGCCCGCATCGGCCGCTGGCCCAGCCAACCAGCGGTGACGAGCCGACCGGCGATCAATCAGCAGGGAGACCTCGTCGACCTGTTGCAACACCCGCTCGATGGCGCGACGATCCTTGGCGACCTGCCCCAGCGGATTCAGGGCGCCCTCCCCCGCCAACAGGGCGTCGAGCTCGGCGAGCTGATTATCGAGGACGAAGCCGAGGGTGCCGATCTCGGCCAGTTTCAGCGCCATCTTACGGGCCGCTCGAACGCCGTCGCGCGCCAATACCGGCTGCAGGAACGGATCCTCGAGGGCCCGCTCCCGGGTGTCACAATCCCGCGCCAGGTCCCCGAGATCCTCGACCTTGGCGAGCTCGACGGCGAAGGTCCGCAGGGAGTCTTGGAACGTCTCGGTGATCTTCTCGTAGTGTTGCTCGGCCTCGTCGAGGCGCCCCTCCTGCAGCAGCATGTAGCCGCGCAGGAGCTGTGCCTTGCGCCCGTATGCGGTGTTGGCGCCCAGCTCGACCACGGGACGGAAAGCCTCGCGTGCCACGTTCTCGTCGCCAGCCTCCATCGCCAACCAGCCGAGCTCGTAGAATGCCTCCAAGAAGCGTGGCGAGTCGACCGAGATTTGATGGTAGGCGACGATGCCCGTTTCCTTATCTCCGTCTTCGAAGGCTAGGCGGCCGATGGCGAGCCACACCAACTCGCGCACCGCCCGGTCGCGCTCCGGATCCAGGTCGACCTCGGGCGGATAGGGGGGAAGGTTCGCCGCCCGTTCGAAGACCTCCTTGGCCAGCTCCCGCTGTCCACGGCGCAGGTGCTCGGTGGCCAGAATGTAGAGCCCGCGGCGGCCCGCAGGCACGTGCTCTGGAATGGCGGTCACCACGTCGACCACGCGCCGGTCGCCGCGCCGAATCAACAACCGTCCGAGGCGATAGACCGTCTCCCAGCCGACCACGTCGAGCTCGCCCTCGTGGGATAGGGCTTCAACGTAACGATCCACCGACGGTACCGCCGGCACCGTTCCAGAGCGCTCCGCCACGGCCACGAAGCCCTCGAAGGCCGCGGCTATCTGATGACCACGCCGGCCGATGGCGATCGCCTCGAGATAGTGTTTCATGGCGGCCTGCAGGTAGCCGATGGAGGCCTCGGCCCTCGCCGCCTCGATCAAGAGCAGGGTGCGCTCGTCGTCGTTGATGGCGCGGCGCAGCACCATGTTGAATTGCACCGACGCCGGGTCGGGATCGCGAGCCGCGTCGATCAACGCCTGGTTGCGTTGGTCGCCGCTGGTGGTGTTCTGCAACACCAGATTGAACAACGCTGCGGTGGCGGCCGGGTCGCTGTTCCACACCACCCGGGCCCGATGCAGCTGCAGCTCGATCACGTCCCGCGGGTTCGGCTCGAGCACTTCGCGCAGGGCATGGGTCTGCGCTTCGAGGGAGATCAAGGAGCGCTCGATGGCAGGATCGGTGCTCGGCGCGCCGGACGTGGCGAACGCCAACCATACAACTGCACCCGTGAGTCCCAGAGCCACGATATCTAAACCCCGGCCGCCCCTAGCGACCGTGCCGTTACGATAACACTTTCGGATGCGCTTGGCCTAGGGCGCAGGTTTTTTGGGCGGAGTAGGTGCACGTGCCAGGATTACCTACATGCAATCGCAACCGACCTTGGACGTGCAACGCCTCCGCCTGTGGGGCGCCATCTTCGCAACGACCGCGGTCGTGCTCGTCAACGCCCTCCTCACCCGTTTCTGAGTCAAACGATCATCCCTCGCTCGGGGATGCGGCTTGCTTCAGAGAATCGCTCGCACTATACCTTTCATTGTAAGTAATTGTCTCACCACACGGGTACGTTTGGCAGGACCCAGTTAGGCAACGGCCAACACGATGAAACGCACAGACAAGCGCAAGCAGAGCCTGTATTTTCCCGAGGACATGCTCAAGGAGATTCAGGTCGAGGCCAACCGCCAAGATCGTTCGCTCTCCTGGATCGTTCAACAAGCCTGGCGCATTGCTCGCACCGAGATCATGCGGTTTCCGTCCGTGAATGACGTCGTCGGTGATGACGGCGGAGAAGGGTAACCGTGGCACAGACGCGGCGGCAGGCCCTTTATTTCCCGGCCGAAATGCTCGCTGAGATTTTGAAGGAAGCCAAACGTCAGGATCGATCGGTCTCTTGGCTGATTCAACAATCCTGGCGGGTCGCCCGCCGCGAGATGCAAAAGATCCCCTCTACCTCCGACTACATCCCCGCCGACCGTGACGTGGCCGCTGTGGGTGTGCCTGAGGACGAGCCCGCCGCCAAGAAGTGAGCCAGCGGCTCACCGGGCCACGGTACAGTTAGCATCCAGCACGATCCGCCCTTCGACCTGGGGCGCGACCGACTCCTGAACATTGAGATAGTTGGCGACGACCACCACGTCCGGATCCAGCTCGAGCTCTCCGAGCGGGACCCGACGGCTCAACGAGGTGAACCCGTCCCCGCCCTCGACCAGGTAGGTGATGGTCGCCACCTGATAATCAGTGGCCGTGTCGAGCGCCTCGCTCGTGCCGTCATCATGCAGGATGGTGACCGCGCCGTCGACGATGCGCGCCCCGACGATGGCCTCACCTACCGCGGCGCTGCGCGAGCAATCCACGCTGAAGCTCAGATGGGAAACCTGCAAGAACTGACCGGCCAGCCCCCAGTCCCCGGCTTCACCGAGGCGCGACACACTGTGCTCGAGGGCGCGCAACAGCTCCTCGCCGCTGACCTCGATCAGCTCGAGGTCGTTGTCAAAGGGCAACAGATCGGCGAGTTGGTCGAGGGTGATCGACCCCGGACCGAGCTGCTCGACCGCGGCGCACTCGCTGACGTCACGGATGGCGCCGGCGTTGATGATCGCGAAGTCGACCTCTTTGCCGACCGGCACCGCTTGCGCCGCCAGATAATCGTAGAAGGCATCGGTGATCAGGTTACCGATCGGCGCCTCCTGGGTGCGCAGCAGGCTGCGCCGCACGTCCAGGGTGACGTCACTGACACCCGCCACGGCGCTGGTGTCCACCGGGCAATCCGGGTTGTAGGCCATACAGGCCGGCAACAGGCCGACCGCTAACAGGAGCGGCGAGCGACTCATAGGCCATCCTCC
>JAUUZB010000765.1 GCA_030590185.1 Deltaproteobacteria bacterium | reverse complement strand
CACCGTGGATGATGCCCTGATCGAAAAGGTAAAGAGCCTCGCGGAGACCGAATTCTGGCTCGACGTCGACGCCCAGGGTCCCTACGCCGCCAAGGGTTTCACCTACGCCCACAGCTGCCTCGACGCGGGCGTCGCCGCTGATACGTTCAAGATCGACGCCGCCGATCTCTCCGGGTCGACGGAGGGCTCCCTGATCACCCCGGAGCAAGTTCCGGGGTGGATGGGGTCGGCTGGCACGCGGCCGGACGGCCGGTTGTGCGCCATCGGGTTTTCCCTGCCAACCTTCCACCCGGACAAGACCTTCCAGAGGGTCGTCGAGGACGTGCGCTGGCAGCTCTCGGAGGTGATCAGTACCTTCGTGTCCACCTACTTCGAAGAGCTCACCACCACCCGCTTTCAGGCCATCGAGTCGATGACCCTGGCGACCACCGAGGGCGTGTCCAAGGGCGTCATCGTCACCCACTACTGGTACGACCGGGATGGTATCGGCCATCTGGGCAAGAAGCGCTCGACCTACGGGTTGGGTTGTGTCTACCCGGTCGACATCTTGGTCTCGAGCGCCGCCATCGTGGAGGAGGCCGCGCCCGAGGATGAGAAGGAAGTCATCCGCAAGGTGCGCGAGCGGGCCCAGGGCGCCTTTGATGCCCTCGACGCCGAAATCGACAAGCGCGAGGGCGACACCGGCCCCAGCTGACCGACCACCCCAGGGACACCTCGCGCCATGCGTTTTCAACGTTACGATCTGATCGCCGAGCACTACCCCTCGATGTGGCCCCTGCTGGTGCCGGGGTACGTTCCGATCCTGAATGCCATGGTCGACGTGATCCGCGTCCTCGGTGGCCGGCCGAACGAAATCCTCGACCTAGGTTGCGGCCCGGGCCCCGCCACCGTGGCGGTGGCACCCGCCTCCAACCCGGAGGGCATGGTCACCCTGGTGGACGGCTCGGCCGTGATGCTCAGCGAGGCCAAGCGGTTGCTCGCCCAGCACGTGCGCTGCACCTTCTGCGGCGATTTTTCCCAGCCAGACATCCTGCGGGACGCGTGCCCACCCCACCTTTACGATCTGGTCCTGTGCTCCTTTGCCCTGCACCACCTCGAGGACCATCAAAAACGCGACGTCATCGAGGCGATCGGTGGGTCCCTGCAGCCCGGCGGGTTGTGCCTGCTCGCCGACGAGGTGGCGGTCGATCGACCGGCGGGCATCGAGGTCGAGGAACGGGTGCGAGGGCAGATCATCCAAGACCATCTGGAGGCCGGGCGCATCACCAAGGAGTTCTGGGAGATCGAGACCTCCGAGTCGACCAAGCACGCGCTGCCGTTCATGCCGGCGCGGGTGGAAGATTTGACCAGCTGGATGGCGCGGGCTGGGCTGGCGGTGAGTTGTCCCGTGCGGATCTTTGGGTCGGCGTTGTTGATCGGGATCAAGCCGAAGCGCTAGGCCCGAACGTGGGGCTGCCGATCCCAGTCGCGGACGGGCCGCGGACGGGCTGTTGAGGCCCTAAGGCATCACCCGCCTGGGGCGCGCGCCTGCACCGGCGCCGATCGTCAACCGCGGGTCATCGCTGCTGAGGCTCCAGCTCCATTTGGCGGTGTAGGCCGAGAGCCACCCCTTCTTCTCCAGGTGGGTGCAGAGCGCCTGCTCCATCACCAGGGTCACGCCGTTGATCTCGCACACCGGGGCCGGGCCGGGGGCCGGGCAATGCACCGGCACCAACGCCACGACCTGGAGTTCCCAGCCCTTCGTCTTGCGCACCGCTTTGCCGCCCAGGCGAAAGGTCGGCATGGCCGCCATGACGCGCGGCGGGTCCTGACCGGGGCGCAGGCGCAGCTCCATGGGGCCGATGGGGACTTCCTTGACGCCGCGGTGCCAGGCGATCTCCAGCCGGCGGTTGAGATCGACCAATGGGCGCAACAGGGTTGGCGCCCTCATCGCCAGATCAGAGGAGAAGCTGCGGCTGTCGCGGCCGGGCCACAGTCGATACAGCTGCTGACGGGCCGCCTCCCGATAGCCGCGGCGGGCGACGTGCCCCACGTGGAGGAGTTCCATCACCCAGACCGCGGCCCGGTCCCGCACCCCGAGTCCCTCCCCGCCGTCCTGGCGCAGCTGGGTCGCCATCCCGTCGAGCCGCAGCTGGATCTCCTTGAGCGGCGTGGCGTTGAACACCGTGACCATCAAGACCAGGAGCCCGAGGGCGACGCCCCTGACGATGAGTGTTTTTACGTGGCGCAACCCCAGGCGCAAGGGGCTCGCGGTCGCCAACACCAGGGCCCCAGCGAAGGCGATCCAAACCGACTGCAGCACGACCCCGGCACCGAGCAGCATCAACCCGCCGCAGCTGATCAGGGTCGCGACCAAGAGCGCTGGCAGGCGAATCCATCGACGGCCGGCCCGTTTCTCGGGTTTGGCCGACACCCTACCCGGGGGCCGCGGCCGGGGACGTGTTGGACGCCGCACTGGGGCGATGTCAATCTGCGGCGCGCGCTCGATCTCCAGGGAGCCGGACGGCGCGGGCTCGATCTCTAGGGAGCCGGAGGGCGCGAGGTCGATCTCCGCTAGGGGCTGGACCGGCACGGATCCGCCATCGCGGGCTGCCGCCGCGGGCGCCTCATCGAGCGTCAAATCGGTGGCAGCGGTGGTGTCCAACTCGACGGTGCGCGGCCCCGCGGACCGCCCCTCGCTGTAGATCCTGTAGATGCGAACTTCGTCCGCGACCCCTCTTAGGCTCCGGAACCCGACCTCGGCGGTGGTCAGGCTGTGCTCCTTGAGCGATTGGTGGATCTCCGGTTTGTTCATGGTGAGGAAGACCGTCTCGCTGAAGAAGATCTCGTTGGCCTCAGCCGCCGACTCGATACGAGAGGCGATATTGACCGCGTCGCCGTAGACGTCCCCCTCGATCACCGTCACCTCGCCGGAGTTGATCCCCATGCGCACCTCGATGCGCGCCTCCTGGGTGACCCCGGCGTTGTGGGTGCGCAGGGCGACCTGGGCGTCGATGGCGGCGAGGATGGCGTCGGTGGGGGTCTCGAAGGTCAACAAGAACGCATCGCCGATGGTCTTGATGAGCGTGCCGCCGCGGGCCTTGGCGAGCGGCAGGACGATCTCCTCGTGGGTCTTGAGCAGCGAGACCAAATCCGCGCGGGTGGATTTGGAGGTGCGCGCCGTGAAACCCTTGATATCGGTGAACATCACCGACAGGTTGCGAGAGTCAACCACGCTGGTTACCTTCCCCTGAGTAACGGGCCCCTGTGCCGCTCACGATAACAACTCTCCGGCGGGAGCAGAAGGAATCGCTCCGACTCGGTTTTCAAGGGTCACGGCTTGACTCCTCCCGCTCCGGTCAACGATGACACCCCCATGACTTCTCAACTAGCCCCCGAGGAGGGAAGAGACTTGGACGACGGCCGCGATCTCGAGCAAGTCGAGGCCCTACGCGCCGCCCGTGACGCGATCACCGCCCAGATAGGAAAGCGGATCATCGGTCAAAGCGTGGTGGTGGAGCACCTGCTGATCACCCTGTTCGCCCGCGGACACGGGCTGTTCGTCGGCGTGCCCGGCCTCGCCAAGACGATGTTGATCCACACCCTCGCGGACGTGCTCGACCTCGGCTTCAACCGCATCCAGTTCACTCCCGACCT
>JAUUZB010000882.1 GCA_030590185.1 Deltaproteobacteria bacterium | reverse complement strand
GGCACCGGTGGCAACAGCCCGTGCTGCATCGAGCAGGTCGCCACCACCACCTCCATGATCGCCGCCGCTAGGGCCCCGTGGCCCAGGATCGACTTGCAGGCGGTGATGCCGAGGTCATCGGTTCGATCACCGAAAACCTCGCGGATCGCCCGTGACTCGCAGCGGTCATTGAGTCTGGTCGACGTACCGTGGACGTTGATCGTGTCGACGCGCCCAGGGGAAACATCGCTGTGCTCGAGGGCGCGCCTCATGACCTGACACATCGGCTCGACCGCCGGCGCAGTTGGGTGAGCTAGCCCGGTGCACAGGCCCCAGCCGTGTACGCGACCAAAATTCGTGGTCGCCCCGCGCGCCTGCGCGTGCTCCTCGCTCTCCAGAATTAACGCCCCGGCACCATCGGCGAGCACCATGCCGCTGTGCTGTTGGTCAAACGGGCGCGAAGCGAGCTCGGGTGATCCCCGCCAACGGGACAGGGCTAACATCTGGGCGTAGGAGCCGAAGAAGGGCTGGGTAATACGCATAACCTCGGAGCCGATCACGACGAAGTCAGCAAGGTCGAGCTCGATCAACCGCCGCCCCTCGATGATCAAACGCAACGACGTCGCACAGGTCGCCTCGAGGCTGAGCACCTCCAACGGCACACCCAATCTCTCTGACAGGTCAGCGTAGAGGGTGGTGGCAGCAGGCGCGGTTGGGTGGGAGCCACGCTCCGCAAAGAACCTCAGCTCCGCGGCGCGACCGACGTTGCCCCTAGCTGCTAGCTCCCGCACAGCGGCGACGTAGTCACAAAACTCGGCGGGCGTGGTTCCCTCACCGGAGTACGGGCTGAAGGTAACCAACGCGACCCGCCCGGGTACGCGGCCAACGATCCCGGCCTCGCGCAATGCCTGATCGATGATATCGCGCATGACCAGATCCGCGATGGGCTCATCCAGGCCAGGGTAGTCGGCGCGCAGCTCGGCCAGATCCTCAACCCGGAACGGTGCTGAGACGGGACTCGCCGCCACCCCGGAAAAGTCATCACGGGTCTCAGCCCCGATACCGGAGCGGCCGGCCAGGCTCGCCTGCCACAGCGCCTCCACACCCCGGCCCACCGGAGAGAATGCTCCCCGGCCGGTGATGACCGCGGCGCGTTTCACGACTCGGCCCCCACGCGGATCAACGCTGAGCCAGCGCCCTGGCAGGAGAAGGTGTCGAGGGAGCGAACCTCAGCCAGGTCCGTGGCGGCGGTGATCGGTGAGGACCCGGTCACCCAGGGCAAGGCCGCCAGGTCGGGATCGATCTCTCGGGTGAGGCAGACCGGAGGGACTCGTCGCCGTCCTCCGTATGCGCAGGCGAGACAGAGATCGATGAGCGCCGAGGTCGATAGCATGCGGCCGATGGCGCCGGTCGTCGCCGTCACGGCGGCGGCGGGACCGCGACCGATCGCCTCGGCCTCGAGTTTGTCAACGAGCCGAGACCCGGTCGCTCGGGACCAAACCACGGGCGCCGAACCCCCTTGCTCCGGCGCGAGCCCGCGGACCTCAGCGAGAGCGCTCTCCAGGGAGTGGCTAGCTCGCACGCGACAATCGAGAATCGCAGCAAGGGCACGTTGGCCCCGACGCGCCGCGTGCTCCTCGCTTTCGATGATGAGGGCGGCCGCTCCTTCGCCCAAGAAAGAACCGTACCGTCCGCTGGAGGCGGGTCCCGCGTCGAGCGACCTGGCCAACCGTTCGTGGGAGTCCAGCGCGATCACCATCTCCGGCGGGGGCCCAACATCCACGCCCACCAGCGCCACGATCTCCGCCTCGCCGCTGGCGATCGAGTTCATGGCCACCCGCAGGCCGCCGAGTCCGTCAAAGGCTGGGGCGCCGATCGTCGCGCACCCACCCTCGAACCCAGCGCGCAACGCGACCATCTGCGCCAGGGTCGAAGGCAGCGTGCGCAGGACATAGAAGTCGAGCAGGTCCTCGTGCAGGCGCCGGGCGAGTGGGCGGGGATCATCCTTGGGCACGACGAGCGCGGTTAGGGCGTCACGGTCGGTCTTGTCTTGCCGGCAGGCAACCACCGTTGCTCCCCCGGTGCCATCGATTTGGCCGGGGCGGATGCCTGCCTGCTCCAGCGCCTGTTCGATCGCCATCACACCCAGATGCGCAGCACGGCCGGCGTACTTGCGGCGGTCGAGCCAGGCCGGCTCCTGCGGCCAGGTGAGCAGCTCGTCAGGGATGCGCGCCGCGGGCCACGGCTCGTTGTCGTGGCAGCGAAGGAGCGTCTCACCCGAATCGAGCGCTGCGCTCAGCGCTGAGAGACCCGCACCAGCGCCGGTCACGAGCCCAGTACCGGAGATGACGATGGCGCTCATGGCAGGTTCCCGCGCTGGCAAACACCCCGTGCCGCCGGGGTCTACGGGCAATTCGTGGCGTAGGAGGTGCCGGTGCCGGTCCAGGCGGTTCTGCCCGCCGTGTCATAGGCGTAGCACAAAACACTGCTGGTGCAGACCTTGATGCAAAGCTCCCATCCAAGGACCCAACAGCAATTCACCCCCGGCGTGGCGTCGCAATGGGCGCGGCAGGCGGCTTGGTCTGCGGCGGTCACGTTGTGTCGATCGGTAGCGAGCGTGAGGGCGGTGCCGATGACGGCGCCGGTGTTGCAGGTCAGGCCTGCCCCCCACACGTAATTGTCACCGGGACAGGACGCGCTCGACCCCGTGCAGGTCTCGGCCGAATCGCACAGCCCCGATGAGGCACGGCACTGCGTGCCCGCGCCCACGACGGTGTCCCCGGGGCAGTTGGCGCTCACGCCGTTGCAGCTCTCGGCCACGTCGCAGCCGCCGGTGACGGCGGCCCGGCACTGCGTGCCCGCGCCCACGACGGCGTCGGTGGGGCAGGTGGCGCTCGCGCCGGTGCAGCTCTCGTCCTGGTCGCAACCGCCGGCCCCGGCGGCCCGGCACTGCGTGCCCGCGCCCACGACGGCGTTGCCTGGACAGTCGGCGCTCGTGCCGTCGCAGTTGTCGGCCACGTCACAGCCGCCGGCCACGGCGGCGCGGCATTCAACCCCGGTGCCGGCAAAGGTATCGCCTGGGCAGTCGGCCTCCGTGCCGCTGCAGTTCTCGGCCACGTCGCAACCACCAGTCGTGGCGGCCCGGCACTCAACGCTCGAGTCCACGAAGGAGTCGGTGGGGCAGTCGGCGCCCGTCCCGCTGCAGGTCTCCAGCACGTCGCAGACGCCCGCCGAGGCGCGACACTCCTCGGTTGAATCGTAGAAGGTGTCGCCGGGGCAGCTGGCGTTCGAGCCGTCGCAGTAGTCG
>JAUUZB010000880.1 GCA_030590185.1 Deltaproteobacteria bacterium | reverse complement strand
TGGGAGGAGCTGCTGGCGCGCGGCGATCAGGCCCTCTATGTAGCCAAGGGGGGCGGGCGAAACCGGGTCGAGCAGAGCGAGTGAGCGTCGGGCCAACACCAACGGCGCCGGCCAGCGCAACAACTCAGCTCATGTCCACCACCGTCAGCTCCCCCATGAAGGAGCCAGCCAGGGTCCTGCCGTTGTCAAAGACGATGTCGAAATCGCCCTCCACGCGACCCGCGGCCTGGAACTCGAGGGCGCTAAAATACATCCGACCATCCTCGATGTCGGGGAAATCAGCGCCGGTCGACGCCACCCGGTCGATGGAGACCGCCTTGGCGAAGAGCTCGTCGTCGATGGCGAGCCCGCTGGTCATGTCGATCAGGGAGCCATCCACGGTCAGTAGATCGTTGCCCTCGACCACCAACTTGAGCGCCTTGTTCTCGCCACCCGAGACGAGCTTGATGTACTCGATAATCAGGGTTTCGTTCTGCTTGCGAACCCGGACCAGGTCGAAGTCGAGCTCAAAGGACTCACCGATCGAGCCGGAGAGCTCGTTGCCCCCACCACAACCGGCCAGCACGGCCAAGAACACGAACCCGGCGGTCGTCCAGATCGGCACCCTTCTCGCGCGCGGCATGCCCTATCTTGCGCCGTGAGCCGGCCCCTAAGCAAGGGTCCATTGCCATTGGTTGTTCCCCACCGTTCGTAGTAAGAGAGCCTCTGGCTTCATCTGAGGGACTTCATCCGAGGGGAACACCATGCGGAAACTCACACGCTCCACGGCCGGTATCCCAATCGCCCTGGGGTTAATGTTGGTCTTCACCACAGGTTGCGAAGAGGAACCGATCGATACGATCGAGCCCTTGCCGGTGAAACCGCAGGTGCAAGCGAGCGCGGCGTTCGTGACCTTCGGCGTGGTCGCGGCTAGCGGGTCGGCCAAAAAGGACGTCATCTTCCTCAACGGCGGCCAAGACGACCTGGTGTTCACCAATATCGAGATCGTCGGGAACCCGGGGACCTTCGACATCGACCGCATCGAGCCCGCGGATATGACCGCCGGGTCACGCCAGGCGGTCACCGCCACGATCATCTTCGAGCCGAACCAGCGCGGCGTATCGATGGCGCAGCTGGTGGCGACGAGCAACGCCGAAAATTCCCCGGTGCTCGAGCTAGAGATCGTCGGTCCGGCCCAAGCGCAGTTCTTCCCGGGCGGACCAGATCTATTGTTGTTCGAGGACACGGCGGTCGTGGTCGAGGACGTGCCCTTGGTCGTCACCGAAGAGATCGACGGCGAGGAAGTCCAAACGATCGTGGATACCGATATCGCCTTCGTGCGTTTCATCAATGTCGGTGACGAGAGCGTGGCGATCGGCGGCTATGCCATCGACCCCACCGACGGACGCTACGGCTTCGCGGTCGGCATGAGCGAGCCAACCATCGACGTTCCAGTCCCGCTGGCCCCAGGCACCTTCGCCGTGGTCTCGGTGCTCTATGACGCCGCGCTCACCGGCGACAGCGTCGCGACCTTCACCATCACCAGCTACGACTACGCCGACGTCACCTACCCCGAGCCTGACTTCGTTCGGACCGTGCCGCCCAACGCCCTGGTGACCACCGACGTCACCCTGACGACGGAGTAGCCGCCCGCACCTGCCGTAGGCCCTCGTAGGTCGCGATGCCGACCGCGGTGGCGAGGTTGATCGAGCGCATCGCTTCGTTCGCCTGTGGGATCCGTAGTCGGCGTTCACCCGCCCAAGCGTGCAGCCACGGCGGCGCGCCGGCGGTCTCCTTGCCGAACAGCAGCCCATCCCCATCGCGCAGCCCGGCGTCCCAGAAGTCGCGCTCGGCCTTGGTGCTGAACAGGAAGATGCGTTCGGCCGCTGGCGCCGACCCACTGGCCAGGAATGCCTCGAAGCTCTCGTGCTCGTGAACGTCGAGGGCGTACCAGTAATCCATGCCTGCCCGCCGCAGGTGACGGTCGGTGATCTCAAAACCGAGGGGATGGATCAGGTGCAGGCGGCTGTTGGTGACCGCGCAGAGACGGCCGACGTTGCCCGTGGTGGGGGCGATGTCGGGCTGAAACAGGATGACGTGCAGCACGCTACCCCCGGCTGATGCGGTAGCAGCGATGAATGCGCGGGTTGCGCTTGAAATCCTCGTCGATGGTCTCGGCGGTGATGTCGTCGATGGTCAAATCAGCGAGGGCCTCGTTGTCCAGACGAAAACGCCGGTAGTTGTTCGAGAAGATCAGGATGCCGTCGGGGGTCAGGCGGGCGACCGCCGCCCGGATCAGGTCGACGTGTTGGCGCTGCAGATCAAAGGAGTCCTCGAGATCCTTGGAGTTCGAGAAGGTGGGCGGGTCGAGAAAGATCAGGCCGTAGCTGCGATGGTCGGCGGCCAAAAAGCGCACCCCATCGGCGCGCAACACGGCGTGGCGGGGACCCTCGATGCGGTTGCGACGCAGGTTCTGCTCGGCCCAACGCAGATACGGCTTGGAGAGGTCGACGGTGGTGGTGGAGGTAGCGCCGGCCCGCGCCGCGTACACCGTGGCGGTGCCGGTGTAGGCGAACAGGTTGAGGAAATCGCGACCCGGGGCGAGCTCGGCGATCAGGGCGCGGGTCGGGCGGTGGTCCAGGAACAGGCCGGTGTCCAGGTAGTCGGTCAGGTTCACCAGAAAGACGTGCCCGCCCTCGCGCACCTCGAGCAGCTCGCCGCGGCGGTCGAGTTGTTTGTACTGCTGTTTGCCCTTCTGCTTGAGGCGCACCTTGAGGTGGACGTTGGTAGCGGGCACCTCCAATACCAGCGGCACCACGTCCATGACGTGGGCGAGCCGGCGTTTCGCCTCACGCTCGTCGACCGTGGCCGGGGCCCGGTATTCCTGAACGTGGATCTGATCGCCGTAGCGATCCACCGCCACCGCGTACTCCGGGATGTCGGAGTCGTAGAGGCGGTAGCAGGTGATGCCCCGCTTCGCCGCCCACTTGCCGAGCCGCTTGAGGTTCTTGCGCAGCCGGTTGGCAAAGGAGCTGGCAGAGAGATCCACCGCCGGCCGCTGGCGGGCGCTCTGCCCGTCGAGATCGATCCGCAACAGGGAGCACTCGAGGGCGCCGTTGAACAGCACGTTGCGCCGGGAGGCGCGTAGGCCGAGGCTGTGGCCGAGCTCGATGTCGCTGGTCAAGACCGCGGCCCGCCAGCCGTTGAACTCGCTACCCAAGCGCTCGCCGAGACGGCCGTAGAGCGCCGGCAACGGCTCCGGGCCCCGCATCCGCTCGCCGTAGGGCGGGTTGCTCACCACCAGGCCAGTC
>JAUUZB010000601.1 GCA_030590185.1 Deltaproteobacteria bacterium | reverse complement strand
TGGGCGATGCTCGGGAGGTTGGAACGGATCTCGGACATGGCTCGCTCTAGACGGAGTATCGGTGGACGGCAATGGCTTGTCAACCGGGGGGCGGGATCGCCTCAACTTACCCGCTGATTGTCCCGCTTGGCTAGGCATCGCCTGCCCGGGGGAATTCCCCGCCGGCTTCGGGCTTTATTCGATAGGGGCTTTCTGCTACCTCGCTGGCTCGATGGAACCACCTCAGATCATCAACGTCGTCCACGTATTTCTGGCCCAGACCGCGCCCGAGGCCGAAGCTGCCCCCGAGGTCGCGGCCCCGAGCTACGGGTTCTTCACCTCGATCATCAACGCCGGTCTATCGGAGCAGCTGATTATGCTGCTGCTGTTGGTGATCTCGGTCGCCTCCTGGGCGATCATCGTCTACAAGTGGCGCAACCTGCGGCGGGCCTACGTCGAATCCGAGGCCTTCCTCGATGCCTTCTGGGCCTCCAAGCGACTCGACGCGATCTTCAAAAGATCGGAGCAGCTCTCCACCAGCCCTATCTCGCAGGTCTTTCGGGCCGGCTACATCGAGCTGGCCAAGCAGCGCAAAAAACAGCAAAAGGACACCGACGTCGATCTGGGAGAAATGGCGGTCCCCGGGCTCGGCGATCTGGAGTCTATCGAGCGCTCCATGCGCCGTGCGGCGGCCACCGAGCGCACCGGCCTCGAGGCCCTGGTCTCCTTTCTCGCCACCACCGGCTCCTCGGCGCCGTTCATCGGCCTACTCGGCACGGTGATGGGGATCATCAACTCCTTCCAGGAGATCGGCTCCAAGGGGGATGCCTCGTTGGTCACCGTCGCCCCGGGTATCGGCGGCGCCCTGGTGGCCACGGCCTTTGGCCTGTTTGCTGCCATCCCGGCGGTGGTTGCCTACAATTACTTCAACGGGCGCATCCGCATCCTCGACACGGAGATGTCGAACTTCGCCAGCGATTTTCTGAACATCATCAAGCGGCACTTTTTTTAGGATGACGCCCCACGCAGCCCACGGGAGACGCTAGCCATGGCCATGGGCGGTGGCACCTCAGGCGGACCGATGTCCGAGATCAACGTCACGCCGATGGTGGACGTGATGTTGGTGCTGTTGATCATCTTCATGGTCACCGCGCCGTTGATCACCCAGGGCGTGCCGGTCAAGTTGCCGGAGACCAAGGCCGAGTCGATCACCGTCAACACCGACCTGCTGGTCTTGACCATCACCGAGGATCGCCGCTTCTACATCGGCAAGGCGCGGGTCACCTACGAGGAGCTGCGCGACAAGGTCACCAGCAACATCAAGCTACGTCAGGACCGCGAGATGTACCTGCACGCCGACCGCGACCTACCCTACGGTGTGGTGGTCGACGTGATGGCGATCATGAAAGAAGCGGGGGTCAATAACCTCGGGATGATCACCGATCCGGTCGCCAGCCGGCGATGAGCGAATAGCGATGCGACGCCAAGGGCTTCCCAAGGGACTACAACGGCTGCTGCTGGTATCGGCGATGGCGCACGTCCTTCTCGTCGCCGGGGTGGTGGTGGCCGGTCAGTTCTCCGCGCGCCCACCGCCCTCGACGCCCCAACATTTCATCCCGACCAAGCTGGTGAAGCTCGGGAAGAAGCGCGCCAAGCACTTGCTGCCGAAAGTTAACCGGCGGCCGCCTCCCCCCCCCAAGCCGGACGTCAGGCTCGCCCCCCCGTCGCCCACGGCGCCGAAGACCACCGCGCGCCCCCAGGACGCCATCAGCGCCTTGGACCGAGCCAAAAACCTCAACCGGGTCAGCAGCGCCCTCGATCGCCTACGCAAAACCTCGGACAACGAGCAGGACGGGGACCCGGAGGGGGTCGAGGAGGGCGAGGTCAGCGATGCGAGCCTGGCGATCGCGGGCAGCAAATACGCCACCGAGATCTACCGCTGCATCAAGAAACACTACTCCATCGAAGGCGTCGACAAGAACAAGATCGGTAACCGGCAGGCCTCGGTGCTGGTGAAGATCCACGCCGACGGCCGCCTGTTCGGCACCAAGCTGATCGAAAAATCAGGTCTCGGTGCAATTGACCGCGCGGTGGAAAAGGCCGTTAAGAGTTGTGGCAAGGTCTCTAAGCCGCCCGAGCTTTTGCGGGCGGTGGTGGCGACCGACGGTATTGAAATCATCTTCAAGCCCTAATATTCGCCAAGATCTGCCATGGGTGTTAAGGACCTCGCGATGGCCCGTCCGTTGTTTTTTTCCAGTGCCGCGCTCGCGCTCTGCCTGCTGTGGAGCGCGCCAGCCGCGGCGCAGCTCAAGATCTACGTCGAGGGAGCCGACTTTCGGCCCTTCCCGGTGGCCGCTCCGGATCTGATCCTCGACGGGACCGAGAGCAAGGAAGCGATGCGGCTCTCCCGCGACCTGAGCCGTGCTCTACAGCTCGGCATCGACCTGATGCGGGTGTTCGAGCTGGTACCGCCCAAGAGCTACCTCGCCTCCCCGCGGGAGCCCTGGACCGCGCCGGTCTATAAGGACTGGTTCAGCGTCGGCGCCTCCGGCCTGGTGCGGGGTCGGGTGGAGGTGAAGGGCGAAAAGGTCACGGTCGGCCTGCGCTTCTTCGACGTGGTGGCCCAGCGGGAGCTGCTCGACAAGAGCTACGACACCACGCCGGACCAGGCGCGGCGGGCGGTTCACGAGTTCATCGATGAGTTGGTCCAGCTGTTGACCGGCAACGTGGGGATCTTCTCGTCGCGTCTGGCGTTCGTCAAGCGCACCAAGAACGGCAAGGCGATCTACGTCTCCGACATCGACGGCTACAACATGCGGCGGGTCAGCGACGCAGACGCCCTGAGCCTGCTGCCCGCCTGGGACCGCAGCGGCCGCTACGTCATGTTCACCTCCTACCTCAAGCTCAACCCCGACCTCTACCGGCTCGACCTCCAGACCAACGATCTAGAGTGGCTCTCCAAGAACCGGGGTCTCAACACCGGCGCCTCGATCTCGCCGGATGGCAAGCGCATCGCCCTGACCCTGAGCGTGGATGGCAACACCGAGATCTACGTGATGGACTGGAATGGAAAGAACCTGAAACGCCTGACCAACAGCTGGGGCCAGGACGTCTCCGCCACCTGGAGCCCCGACGGCAAGCGCATCGCCTTCGTTAGCTCGCGCTCGGGCCAGCCGCACATCTACGTGATGAGCTCCGACGGCTCGAACCAGCGCCGCCTCACCTTCCAGGGGGCCTACAACCAGGAGCCGAACTGGTCACCGTTGCCCAGCGGTCTAATCGCCTTCACCGCCCGCGACGAGAATCTCATGTACGATATCTTCGCGGTGCATCCCGACACCGGGGTCATCACCCGACTCACCCAGGATGAGGGACACAAGAACGAGCACCCCGCCTTCTCCCCCGACGGCCAACAGATCGTCTTCACCTCGAATCGTCCACCCCACCGCGGCAAGAAGCTCTACATCATGGACGTGGATGGTCGGAACCAACGCCGCATCTCACGCGTGCGGGGCGACTACGAAACCCCGAGGTGGGGGCCGAGGATGGGGTACCGCTGAGGCACGGGCCGCGGTGACTATCCGGACTTTGGCGCCGCCCGGTTGTTGGTCTCCGTACGCCTCGTTTCGCCGGGGTTGCCCTTTTCCGAGGCGTGCTGGGGCAGCGGCCCGGTGACCTTTTCGATGGTTGGCCTGAGGCCCTTGGCAAAAGGTGGCACGCCGTTGCGGGTGACGTAGTAGGTGCTGAACACCAGACCACCGCCGAACAGCGCCACCAAGAGCAGCAACAACAGCTCGCCCATGGTCAGCGGCCCGACGCCACGCTTCCTGGGATGGGCCTTGCCGCGGGCCTGCGACGTGACCTTGATGACGCCCTGTTTTCCGGTGGGCCGACTCGGGCGTCGCCGGGGTCTGCTGCCGGTGACCGGTTTGTGGGACCCGGATGAGGACGGCGAGGCCGGCTTCTTCTCGGGTTCGGGTTCGGCTTCATCGTCGTCGTCGTCCAGCGGCTCCGCGTCGTCCAGATCGACGGAGATCAGCTCATCGGCGATGGCATCCGGTTGGACATCGTCCGACAGGGTTGGCAGGTCGAGATCCATGTCGAGATCGTCGTCATCGTCGAGGTCCAGGTCGAGGTCATCGTCCAGGCCGAGGTCGTCATCCCCGTCGTAGACCATGGTCGCCTTGGGGGCCGCGGAGTCCCGCCTGCCCTTGTCCTTGTCCTTGCCCTTGGC
>JAUUZB010000525.1 GCA_030590185.1 Deltaproteobacteria bacterium | reverse complement strand
CGTGCTGCGCGTCAGTCGCGACGGTGACGTGTTGGAACGCCTCCCCATCGTCGGGGAGGCGCGGATGGCGGACTGGGTACAGCTCCCCAGCGGCCGCTTTGCAGGCCTCAGCGCCGGTCAGTTGCTCCACTTCGCTCCGGCGGACCGCTCCGGCGAGCCCCAGGTACTCGGTGAGGGCAGTGGGAGCACACGGTTGCTGCGCAAAGGCGACGAGCTTTGGACCCTGCGGCAAGAAGAGGACGACCTCGTGGTTCGCGTTTGGGAGGAGATCGGTGGGCAGCTCATCGAGCGTGGCTCGGCGGTTCGATCTCCGTTCCTCATGGGTCATTGCGATCTTCTCTTGGGCCTCTATTGAGCACCAGCGGAGGGAGACCGCAGGGCTCCCGTAGCCCGGAGGAGACGCCGCCAGGCGGCTCCGTAGGCCCCAGCAAACCGGTCAAGAGCCAAACCCATGGCCCCAGAAAAAGTAGCCATGAGGTGATCGGGTTGTGCCAGCGGGTGATCGGGTTGTGCCAGCGAAGCCCGTCGAATCTCGCGAAGCCGGCGTCAGCGCTCAATGAGCGATAGGTATGCTTGCTATCACTCAAATTTTCTGAATTGATGATGGATAGGAGCGCAATCTATCGCTCATGACGTGGAACTGGCAACAAGCCGACTGGCCCCAATTCACCTGGTCGTCGTCCCGGCTGCGGAAAGCTGAAGAGCGGTTTCTGTTGGGCGGCGGGATCATCTTGGGGGCTGTGGGTCACCTCGACGGCGAGGCGCGGGACCGTCTGACCGTGGAGGTGATGAGCCACGACGCGGTGGCCAGCTCTGAGATCGAGGGGGAGATCCTCGACCGAGACAGCGTGCAGTCGTCGATTCGCCGGCAGCTCGGGTTTGTTGCCGACACCCGTCGCGCGTCGCCGGCCGAGCAAGGTATCGCCGCAATGATGGTGGACTCGTATCGCAGACCTGAGGGGCCGCTCGACGAGGCGACTCTGGGCTCGTGGCACGAGATGTTGATGGCCGGGCGTCGAGATCTGCACGACGTCGGGCGCTACCGCACGCACAACGAGCCGATGCAGGTCGTCTCCGGTAGAATCGGCCAGCCGAAGCTGCACTTCGAAGCCCCGCCGTCGGCTCGGGTGCCGGCCGAGATGCAGGAGTTCCTCGCGTGGTTCAACCGGACAGCGCCCTCAGGGCAGGAACCGTTGCCCGCCTTGACGCGATCCGGGATCGCCCACCTCTACTTCGAGAGCATCCATCCCTTTGAGGACGGCAACGGAAGACTTGGCCGGGCCATCTCGGAGAAGGCTCTTGCCCAGAGCCTGGGACGTCCGACGTTCATTGCGGTAGCCGCGGCCATCCTGGCGCGACGCCGCTCGTACTACGAGATGCTGGAGTCCAGCAACGAGCGCAATGAGATCAGCGAGTGGCTGGCCTGGTTCGCAGGCATTGCCCTCGAGGCGCAGCAGCGCACCCGGGCACAGGTGAGTTTTTCCATCGACAAGGCGAAGCTGCTCGAACGTTTGCGCGACGATCTCAATGAGCGGCAACAGAAGGTGCTGCTGCGAGTGCTGGAGGAGGGTCCGGAAGGGTTCACGGGCGGACTGAGCGCCGGCAACTACGTGCGGATCGCCAAGACGTCACCCGCCACGGCGACCCGTGATTTGGTCGACCTCGTCGCCAAAGGCGCGCTAGCGCGTACGGGTCAGCGCCGCCACGCGCGCTATCACCCAACGATTCCGCTTCGCCCGGTGTGTCCGATCATCATCGACGCGTCGGGCAACATCGTTGAGACCGATGATTGACGATCGGCTGACGCTGCGGGTGCGGGTCGGTGTTCCGTGCTTGGGCCTGAATCGTAACCGTCGTTCAAGCCATCATCAGTTTCCGTCAGCCCCAGTCGAGTCGTTCGAGAATGCGGCTCGCCGCAGCGCGGATGCGGAGGTGCAGGCCAGCGATTTCCTCGGCCTCGAGGATCCCCCCCAGCTCCTGCACGAGCGCGCTCTGGGTGAGCTCCTCGACGGCCAGACTCAGCTCGGCCACAAATTCCTGCGGCTTCATTTTGCGCCGTCTCTTCAGCGCCGGGAGCCGTGAGCGGAAGCTGTCGAGGCGGGTGCGCAGAACGGTCGTATCCGGTGTGGCGCCAACCCTGGCCGAGAGGAAATGTACGTCGTAGAGGTCCCGGAGCAGTCGCCTTTCATTCCAGGCTGCGAGCTTGTGCGCGAGCGCGACGTCGGGTGCCATCACCCGCACGATTCTCGAAGGCTGTTTTTGGGGCATCGCCAGGGCGCCGGTGGCCATGGGAATGGAGGCGCAGTGATCGGCGACTGCGATCTCGACCTGCACCGCCACAACTTTTTGTGTCAACATGTTTATCGACGGCAAACCCAGAGACGGAGATCCGGAGCGAGACCGCAGGGCTCGCGAAGTGCGGAGCGAGACCGCAGGGCTCGCGTAGTTGCGGAGCGAGACCGCAGGGCTCGCGTAGCGCGGAGGGAGACCGCAGGGCTCCCGGAGCCCGGAGGAGACTCCGCAGGAGGCTCCGAAGGCCCCAGCAAATCCGTCAAGACCCAAACAAAAGGCCCCAGAAAAAGGATCAGCCCCGCAACCTACAAATACCCCCGCCGCCGCCGCACCGCCCACTCAAACCCGAGCAAGATAATAGCCACCGCCAGCGCAATCCCGTTATCCCACAACTCAATGTTCCGCCGCCGCGCGACTTCCACGACCTCCGGGTCAACAACCTCGAGCTCGTCCCAGAACCCAGGCTCGAGCGCCAACACCTTACCCTCGGTCGCGTCCGCAATAGCGCCGAGCAGATCCGGCCGAGGCGACCCGCGGCTGAGCTCCACCGATACCGAGTCGACGACAAACACCCCGCGCCCCTTACTGAGCGCCTCCCCGAGCGGACCAGCGGAGGCGGGAGCGGTGCCCTGGGCGATAATCCGGTAGGCGCCGGATTCGAGGCTCTCGTAATCGTGCCTGGCGATCCCAGCCTCGCCGGTGATCAGGTCATCGATCCGCATGGAGGTCCCGTCCGATGACTCGAGCCGCACCCGCAGGTGGGCGCCGGCCACCGGTTGATAATCCCGACCCAGCACCTTGAAGGTTACCTTGACCTTCTCGCCCACGTCGAAGCGGCGTTTTTGGGGGAGGACCTGACAGCGAGAATGTTCCGGATCGCGCACCAACCAGCGCAGGGCGTTGGACCAGAAGCGGTGGTAGGCGCGCTCCGAGGTGCCGCCGTTGCGTTGGCTCGAGAAGCGCCACCGCCACATGGAGCTCGAGGCGATCGCTAGGCTGCGGCCCTCGCCCACGTCCATGACGGCCATCAGGGGCGCGGCCGACCCGTCGGCGGTGGTCGCCTTCGGGTCGACTACCAGCGCGGTCGCCCGGGGCGCTAGGCCGCTGATCAGGTTCGCCTCGGTCCAACCCGGGAGGCGTGACCAGAGGCGTTTGTTGTCGCCGACGCCGTGGGTGAGATCGGTCACCGGGTGGATGAGCCCCGACGGTGTGAGTTGGGGGATGACCGCCCCGTCGCGCACCCCGCTCAGGTCGAGCCGCAGGGGGATGATCTCGTCGAGGGCGGTGCCCTGGTAGGCGGCGCCGAAGCTCAGCTCACCGCCGATCATCACGAAGCCGAGGCCGCCGGTGACCGCGTCCCGGATGTTCGGCAGGAAATGGGACATGCTGTAGGGGCGATGGTCGAAGTTTTGGAAGATCACGACATCGAAGGAGGTCAGCTCGGTGGTGAACAGCTTGTCGACCGGGAACGGGATCAGCGAGAGCTCACGGTCCGGTACCGAGACTTCGTCGGTGGGGGTGCGCAGGATGAAGAAGGAGATCAGGTCGACGTTCGGATTTTCCTTGAGGTGCTGGCGTAGGAAGCGCTCATCCCAGCTCGGTCGGCCGGCCACCTGCAGCACCCGGATCTTGTCGCGGATGACCTGAATGACGAAGGAGCGCTGGTTGTTGGCCTCCACCGCGTCGCCGGCAAAGCCGGGCAGGTTGATGCTGTAAACGAACTTGCCGATGGAGTCCGGCTTGGTCTTGAAGGTGACCCGGCCCGGTTGGCTGTGGGAGACCACCACCTCCTGGGTGGCGATCACCTCGTTCCCGCGCTTGAGGGTGGCGGGCACCGATAGGTCGCCGAAGCCGGTGGCGGTGATGGCGACCTCGATCTCCAGGGTGTTGTGCAGGAAGGCGAACTCGTCGGCGAGCACCTCGCTGATCGCGACATCCTTGAAGCGTTGGGCCGCGGTGGCGTCGACCACGTTGACCGGCGCCTCGAGGCGCGAGAGGCGGGTGCGCGCCTCGTCCGGCAACGGCTTGCCGCTCTCGGAGCTGGCCAGGCTACGGGTGAGGGCGACGTTGTCGGCGCCGTCGGTGATCAGCACGATTCCGGCCAATGGCCGGCCGGCCCCGCTCTCCCGTGCTCGCTCGAGGGCGCCAACCAGATCGCTGCGCTCCCCCGTGGGCGGGCCGCGTAGGGCCGCATCGCTCACCGGCCCGTCGAGG
>JAUUZB010000305.1 GCA_030590185.1 Deltaproteobacteria bacterium | reverse complement strand
GGATCGACCGACAGGAGCCGATGCAGCAGGGTTGTGCCGGTACGCTGCAGGCTGGCGATCACGATCGGGGCGCGCACCAGCTGGTTCTCGATCTCCGGCTGCCGCGCCAGGGCCGCCTCGACCCGCAGCCGAACCTCGAGGGCGCCGATCAAGCGCGTCCGGGTGATCAGCCAACCGACCGGTGTGAGCCGCGCTTCCTTCTCGATCGAATCGATCAACCGGCCCAGGGGCTCGCGAAAATACTCGTCGGCATAATCATCGAGCCCGGTGTTGCGCCGCGCCGCCGCCATCAAACCATCCACGCTCAAACGCTGACGCGGCACAGCGAAGCGCTGCATCAACCGATTGGCCAGGGCGATACCCCGCGGGCGGTAGGGCCGCTGGTAATCGACCCGGGTGGTGCGTGGGGAGGACACTCAGAGCGCCTCGATCTTCACCACCCGCGTCTGGGGTTGCGGGTGCGACTCGGCGCGGATCCAGCGCCAACACATCGTTCCCCGGTCGTGACCAGCGGTGGTGATCCAGTTCTCCACCCCGGGATCCCGATGCGCCACCACCACCCGCACCGAGCCATCGGCCCGGTACCTAGCGGTGTGCCGATTCACCGTGATCGGGAAATAGCGATAGTCGAGCGACTCCATCCAGTGGTTGTTGAGCTGAAAGTTCCACAGCTCGCACTCGGGCGGGGTCACCTCGATGACCAACGCCTCGTCCGGCGCCAGCCGCCAGTAGGAGTGGTAGTAAACGATGTTCGGATCCCCACCGGCGCGGTTCGATTTGTCGCGATCGAACTCCGGCAGCTCGTTGGTGTGGGCCGTGAACTCCTCGGCCCAGTTGGCGAACAAGGCCGCGGCATTGCCGACCAGCGCCGCCGCGGTGCCGAGACCGCGATCGATGGCCGCGGCGGTGACCGGCGACGGAATCGAAGCGCCGCCGATCGGCTCGATGCTCAGCTCGGCGAGCTCCTCACCGGCGCGGTCGTTGAATGTCTGACGCACAATCAGAGTCCCGTCCCCGGGCGCCAGACGCAACCAGTTGCCCGGCCGCTCCTCGCCGCCCACGATGATCTCGAAGCTGCCGTCGGGCGCGATCTCGAGGTCCCGGGCCTCCTTGAAGTCCACCGGCGGCATGCCGGCACCCTGGCCGTAGTGGCCCTTCTGGGTGCCGAAGCCGAGGTAGAAGACCGTGCCGCGCCGGCCGCGGATCCGATAGACGTAGTCGCCGTGCACCGCGGCGTTCATGTAATAGTTGTCCGGGTTGTCCGAGCCCATCTTGGCGGTCTCGTGCACCACCCGTTGGAGCACCGGGGCGCTCGGATCGGCGTGCTCCACGAAGGTCTCCAGGGCCGCGCGGGTGATGCGGCTCAGGTAGCGATAGCCCTCGGCCTGGGTGAGGGGATCCTGGGGCGAGCTGTCCCGGCTGATCACCATCCCGGCCATCTTGAGCCCGTCGCAAAACTGCTCCCAGGTAGTTCCGTTTAGGAGGCGTTGGGTCGCTTCTTCGTCGCTGCGCTCAATCAACATGGCGGGCTCGGTATGGGGCAGGAGAAGGCGTGTCAAGCGGCGACGGGCAGGCTGCGGCGTTGGCTCGTTTTAGGACACCAAGGGCGGATTGAGGTACGGGGCGAGGAGTCGCTCGGTCGCCTCCCATAGCCGTTGCCCGTTGCGAGGATCCGTGGCGGCGTCGGAGGCCACCTTGTCGACGCGGCGGTGTAGATAGCGCCCGGTCTCGCCCTCGAGCTCCCGTGCCGCCGCTAGGTAGACCACCGGCAGCGCCGCCTTCACCGGCGCGGTGAAGAAGAGCTTGATCAATGGCTCGCTCAGGGGCTTGAGGTACCAGGGCGCGTCACGGCCGAGGTCGGAGCTGACCGGCCCCGGGCACAGGGAATGCACGGCGACCTCGACGCCTTCCTTGGCACCGCTCGGGCCGGCCAAGCGCCGGGCCAGATCCATGGCCATCATCACGTTGAGCAGCTTGGAGTGGGCGTAGCCCTTCATGGCGCCAGCCAGCCCAAAGGGTTGCAGCTCGCCGAGTCGGTCGAAGTCGATCGGCGCGGCGCTGCGATGGACCTCGGAGGAGACGATCACGATCCGCGGGGTACCCTCGGCGCACCCGCCACCACCGAGGGCGAGGTTCGGGATGACGCCATCGCTGAGCAGGCGACGCAGCAACAGCGCGTGGGCCAGGTAGTTGATCCCGAACATCTGCTCGTAGCCCTGCTGGGTGGGCCGCGACTCCCGCGTCACCACCCCGGCGTTGGTGACCACGAGATCCAGGGGTCGGCCGCGGGCCGCGAGGGCATCGGCCAGGATGCTCACCGAGCCGAGATCCGCGAGGTCGACCCGGATCATCTCCACCGCCTCGGTCGCCGCGAGCCGCGCCACCGTTTCGCCCGCCTCGGGGATGCCGCTGCGGCAGGCCAAGATCACCCGCGCTCCGCGTCGAGCCAGGCCGATGGCGATCCCCCGGCCGAGGCCCCGGTTGGCCCCCGTGACCAGGGCGGTTTTTCCGTCCAGGCGGTCGTGATCGGGCAACTCGACCAACCGCCCCCTGGGGCGCACCAGGTCCCGGACCGCGGTGGTCAGGGCCCCGGCAACGGTATCCATCTTGGCCATCCGGCCCCGTACCAGATCCCAAGGGTCAATTCAGGGCCGGCCGACTTGACACAACGACCCCAATTCACCTAGTTAGCCCTTCCCTGTAAGAGGTTAGCCATGAAATCCGGAATCCATCCTCTGCTCAAGGACGCCAGCATCAAGTGCGCCTGCGGCAATGAGATCAAGACCCGCTCCCTGCGCGGCGACTTCAAGATCGACATCTGCAACCTTTGCCATCCGTTCTTTACTGGCAAGCAGAAGCTGATCGACGCCGAAGGCCGTGTCCAGCGCTTCAAGCGCAAGTACGGCGCCCGCCCGTAGGAGACCGCCGCTCCATCGCGCGGCCCCCACGACCGCGCGCCCCGCGGCCGTACCACTATGCTCGACAAGCTCGAAGAGGTCGAAGCTCGGTACGAGGAGCTCAACCTCAAGCTCTCCGATCCTTCGGTCGCCAAGGACCTGAACCTGCTGCGTGATCTCGGCCGGGAGCACTCCGAGCTCAACAAGATCGTCCCGGTCTACCGCGACCTCAAAAAGGTCTTGAAGGAGATCGCCGACAACAACGAGCTGGTCGACAGCGACCCCGACGCCGAGCTGGTCGAGATGGCCATGGAGGAGCTCGACCTGCTCGAGTCGCAGCGCCAAGAGATCGAGGCGAGCTTGAAGGTCCTGTTGCTCCCCACGGATCCCCGGGACGCCAAGAACGTCTTGGTCGAGATCCGCGCTGGCACCGGCGGCGACGAAGCGGCGTTGTTCGCCGGCGAATTGTTCCGGATGTACAGCCAATTCGCCGAGAACGGCGGCCGCAAGGTCGAGGTGATGTCCTCCCACGACGGCAGCCAGGGCGGCTTCAAGGAGATCATCCTCCTGATCAAGGGAGAGGGCGCCTACTCGATTTTCAAATTCGAGTCGGGCGTGCACCGCGTGCAGCGCGTGCCGGCCACCGAGAGCCAGGGCCGCATCCACACCTCGGCGGTCACCGTGGCGGTGATGCCGGAGGCGGAGGACATCGACGTCGAGATCCAGGACAACGAAATTCGGGTCGACGTCTACCGCTCGAGCGGCCCAGGCGGCCAGTCGGTCAACACCACCGACTCGGCGGTACGCATCACCCACCTGCCGACCGGGCTGGTGGTGTCCATCCAGGACGAAAAGAGCCAACACAAAAACCGCGCCAAGGCGCTGCGCATCCTGCGCTCACGGCTGCTCGACAAGATGCAGGCCGAGGAGGACGCCAAGCGGACCGCCGAGCGCCGCAGCATGGTCAAGTCGGGCGACCGCTCGGAGAAAGTCCGGACCTACAACTTCCCGCAGGATCGACTCACCGACCATCGCATCGGCCTGACGGTGCACAACCTGCCGGGCATCCTCGCCGGTGACGTTGGCGCCGTGATCGAGGCCCTGCGCAACCACCACCAAGCCGAAGCCCTCAAATCCGGCGGCCAATGAGCGACGACGGCCCCTGGACCATCCAACGGATCCTGACCTGGACCCACGGCTTCTTCGCCGACAAGGGAATCGACTCGCCCCGGCTCGACGCCGAGCTGCTGCTCAGCGACGTTCTCGGCTGCGAGCGGATCTACCTCTACACCCACTTCGACCGGCCCCTCGACGAGGATGAACGCGCCACCTACCGAGCCCTGGTCAAACGCCGGGCCGCGCGCGAGCCGGTCTCTCAGCTGCTCGGCAGGCGGGAGTTCTTCAGCCGCGAGTTCATCGTCACCCCCGACGTCCTGACCCCGAGACCCGAGACCGAACACCTGGTCGAGGCGGTCGTTGCCTGGGTGAACGACACCGAGCTGAGCGCCCCACGCATCCTCGACCTCGGCACCGGCAGCGGCAACATCGCGGTCACCCTGGCCTGCGAGCTTCCCGAGGCTGAGGTGATCGCCAGCGATCTCTCCGAGGCGGCGCTCGCGGTGGCTCGCCGCAATGCCGACGAGCACTCGGTGGGTGATCGGATCGAGCTGGTCTGTGGCGATTTATTCGAGCCGGTGAGCGGGGACTTCGACGTCATCGTCAGTAATCCGCCCTACGTCGACACCCCGAGTCGCGACGATCTCATGCCCGAGGTCCGGGACTACGAGCCAGAGCTCGCCCTGTTCGCCGGCGAGACCGGGCTCGACGTGATCGAGCGCATCTGCGCCGAGCTGCCCACCCGCCTCCGGCAGCCGGGGGTGTTAGTTTGTGAGCTCGACCCCGACCAGTACGAGCAGGTCGCCGCGACCCTCGACGGTCAGGGGATCTGGACCGAGCTCACCGAGCTGCTCGATCTCCAGCAGTTGCGCCGGGCCGTTCGCGCCACCCGTTAACCCAGACGACGCGGGAAGCACAGGAGGCGCGGGCGCCCTGGGCCACGATCCGCTGGCATGGACTGGACAAACGAAACCGCGGACGCGTCAAGCGGGCGCCCTAGAACACGATCCGCTGGCGTTGACGAGACAAACGAATCCCCGGACGCGCCAGAGTGACGCGCCGGGATCCGTTTGGATTCGGACAGGGAACCGCGACGAGCGCGGATGAACGGCCGAAGAAGCTACTTCTTCTTCTTCTTGCCCTTCTTCTTCTTCTTCTTCTTCTTGCCCTTGGGCTCTTCGGCAACGGCCTCCTCGGCCGGGGCTGCCTCGCCGCCACCAAGGAACGCCTTGGCGTCGAACTTCCACGCATCGCCAACCTTGGCGAACGCGAGCTCCTTGGCTTCATCACCGACGGTGACGGTCACGGTCGCGGCATCGCCCTCGACCATGGCCTCACCGCAGGCGCCTTCACCGAGCTGCCCAGCCAAGCCCTCGATGGACTCAGCCGTGACAACCTCGGCGGCACCGTCACCAGAAGCCCCGACCACGCCCTCGACGTTCTTGGCCTTGATGGCTTCAATGAGTGCCGCACAAGCGGCGTCTGGACCAGCGGCCTCGACCGCCGCGCCAGCACCACCACCGGCCGCGGCTTCAGCCGCTCCGGCGCCCCCAGCTGCTACTGTTTCTTCTTCCCCAGTTGCATCGCCATCTTCACAAGCGAAGAAGACGAGGGGCAGCGCAAACAGCAGACCCAACATACGCAATTTCATTTCAGCTCCTTAGATAATGCTGAGTTGATGTCATTTATTAGTATGCCATGTCGAATAGAGCACGTTCTGAAGCTTGCCGACCGCGTCGCGGTTGGCGGGTGACGACAGATTGAAATAGGCCGCCAGCCGGCCGTCGGTGGCCGCGAGCCGGTAGGCCAGGGTCGTCGCCAGATTCTTGATCAGCTTGAGCATGCAAGAGCGGTTGGCCGCGCACAGCTCATCAAAGGGACCCCGGTTGAGCAGCGCCAGCTCGACCTTGCTCAGGGCAATGACGCCGGCGATGGCTGGC
>JAUUZB010000018.1 GCA_030590185.1 Deltaproteobacteria bacterium | reverse complement strand
CCCTCGCCGGTGCCGTTGGAGGCGCCCGCGTCGCAGACCTCAGTGCCCTCGACGTCGCCGTCGCCGCAATCTTCGATGTCGGAGCAATCGGCCAGGCAGGTGCCGTCGCCATCGTCCGTGGTGTTACCGTCGTCGCAGCCCTCGGTCCCCTCGGTCGTGCTATTACCGCAGTCCTCGATCATGCTGCAGTCGGCCACGCAGGTGTCGTCACCGTCATCGGTCTGGTTGCCATCGTCGCAGGCTTCGGACCCCTCGGTGTCACCATCACCACAATCCTGGTAGTCCAAACAGGTCGTCAGACAGATCCCATCGCCGGTGCCATTGGCGCCGCCCGCGTCGCAGATCTCGGTACCCTCGGTGCTGCCGTTGCCGCAATCCTGGATGATGCTGCAGTCGGCCACGCAGGAGTCCTGCCCCTCGGAGCTCTCATTGCCATCGTCGCAGGCTTCGGAGCCCTCGGTGTCGCCGTCACCACAATCCTGAAAGTCGAGACAGGTCGTCAAACAGATCCCGTCGCCGGTGCCATTGGAGGCGCCGGCGTCGCAGGCCTCGGTGCCGTTGATGTTGCCATCGCCGCAGGTCTGGATAGCCAGGCAATCGATCAAGCAGAAACCGTCACCGCCGCCGTTGCCGGCGCCATCATCACAGACCTCGGTCCCCTCCGCGTCACCGTCGCCGCAGGTCTGATAGCCGGTGCAGTCGAGCAGGCAATAACCTTCGCCGGCGCCATTGGCGAGGCCGTCGTCGCAGACCTCGGTGCCCACGAGGATATCGTCGCCGCAACCCTGGATGCCATCGCAGGTCACGTTGCAGAACCCGTCACCGCTGCCGTTGTCCGCCCCGTCGTCGCACAACTCCGTACCGCCGGTGATGTCGTCCCCACAGATTTGGATGGCGGAGCAGTCGCCCAGGCAGAAGTTATTGCCAGTGCCGTTGCGCAGGCCGTCGTCACAGATCTCGGTACCGTTCTGAGCGTCGTCGCCGCAGACCTGGATCCCGCTGCAGTCCCCGGCGCACTGCCCCTCACCCTCGGATACGGTGTTGCCATCGTCGCAGGCCTCGGTCCCTTCGAGCTCGGTGTTGCCGCAGGTCTGCACCGCGGTGCAGTCGGCGACACAGTCGCCCTGGCCTTCGGAGATGAGGTTGCCGTCATCGCACACCTCGGTGCCGTGCAGGTCGGCGTCACCACAGATCTGAACCGCTGAGCAGTCGGCCACACAGCCGGCCTCGCCGTTGTCGAGGGTGTCACCGTCGTCGCAGAGCTCGCTGCCGTCGATCTGCCCATCACCGCAAACCTGCACGGCGGAGCAATCGGCCACGCAGGCACCCTCACCGTTGTCGATCTGGTCGCCGTCGTCGCAGACTTCGGTGATCGGGCAGAAGACGCCGTCACCACAGACGGAGGCCGGATCGGCCCCCAGTCCGTCATCGCGGTAGCCGTTGCAGTCGTTGTCGATGTCGTCGCAAATCTCGACGCCGCCGTTGGTTTGCATACAACTGCCGTCACAGCCGAGGGCGGGATCGCTACCGCTGGGCTGGGAGCCAGGTTCGCAGCCGACGATCACGCAGCCCCCGGTGCACATCCACTCGGTGACGTCCACGGCGCCGCCGTATTGGGCGGCGCAGTCGCTGTAGACATCGGCGATCGCGTCGTCGGTGATGCCGTTGCAGTCGTTGTCCTCGCCGTCGCAGATCTCCGATCCCGATACCGCCGGGGCGCAGTAGTACTCACAGCCGTTGATGCCGTAGCCGTCGAAGTCGAGGTAATCGCTCCCGCAGGTGGAGACCACACAACCGCCGTCGCAGGACCAGAGGTCAACGTTTCCATCGGGGACCTGAGCGGCGCAGTCGACGGCGAGGTCAGCGGCATCTAGATCATCGATGACGTCATTGCAGTCATCATCGAGGCCATTGCAACTCTCGGCCGGGGAGGTGACTAGGCACTCGCAACCGTTGGTCCCGTCGGCGTCTGCATCGGCCCAGTCGCCGTCACAACTGCTGAAGTCGCAGTGGTAGAGCGCGCCGGAGGTGTTGCAGATCGGCGTGGCGTTCTCGACCTGGGTCGTGCAGTCATCGAAACAGTCGGCACAGCTCGACACCAACCCGAGCTCACACGCGGCCCCGCCGATGCACTCGGTCCAGAGGCCGCTCTCGCAGGACCGGCAGCCCTCGGCGCAATCGGTCGCGTCATCGACGCAGGGAATGAAGGCGCCCTCGGGCGAGCAACCGTCGCCGGTGTTGACCTCCGACGGACAGATGCCGCCGCCGGAGCAGCTCACGGTCAGGGGCTCCACGCAGGCATCGGTGACGGGGTTGCAGACGTAGCCGTCGGCGCATTCGCCCTCGTCGCAGGCATAGCCGCTCAGGTCGGTGGGTGAAACCGAACAGCCAGCCGTTAGTAAAACCAACGCCGCAGCCGCGATTGGGGCATGCCAGGGGGAGGGTTGGTGCTCCATGCATCGAGTGTAACGGTAGTGTGCCGAACCCGCAATTGAGCCTCGACGGGGGCGGTGACGGTGATGGCTCAGTTAGCGCGGGCGTTGAAACGCCGGGCAAGCAGCCACAGGGCCAGGCCATGGACAACCACGCCCGCGGCTAGGGCGAGCAAATACTCCCCGGTGGCGCCGGCCGGGGCCAGGAATGCCTTGGTGACCCAATAGGGTGGTACCAGGCCCGCCACCGTCTGCCACGGTTGATCTACAAAGAGGATGGCAAGGGGCGCGAACAGCCAGACCGATGCCCCCTTGGCATAAACGAGGCCCTCCACCTTGTTATCGGCAAAGGCGATCAGGAACATGGTCATCATCGGCGCCTCTAGGGCCGCGAGCAGCGCCACCGGCACCAAGCGGATCGGATCAAAGGGCGCTAGGCCGGCCACCGGCAAGATCGCCAGGCTAGCGACAAAGGCGACCGCGGTGGGGAGGGCCAACCGGTAGGTTAGGAATCCCCGTCGGCCCAGGGGAGTCACCGCGATGACCGTCAGGATATCCTCGTCCCGTTCGTCGAGGAGAAGGAAGCCGATCACCCAGCCCACAAAACAGGGCGCCAGCAACAGGGCGAAGCTCTGCATGAAATCGTAGTGGGCGGTGAGGTCAACGAGGTGAGCGACCAGCTCCGTGAGCCAGGGCACGCCGAAGCGCATGATCAGGCCGATGATGAACGGCAGGCAGGTGACGAGCAGCAGGATCGGCTCGCGCAGGATGTTGGTGAGATCGCTACGGATCAACGCGAGCGCCCGGGTCATGGCGTCGCCCCCACCCGTCCGACGACGTAGCGTTCGAACCAGCGATGGGCCCAGACATAGGCTGCGAGCCCCCAGACCGCCAGGGTCGTGAGGCTGAGCAGCACGTCGATGGCGGCGGGCGCCTCGGGCGAAAAGGCGCCAGCCAGCAACACCAGGGAGCCCTGGGTCGGGAGGAGGAAGAACAGCCGGGAGCGCAGGATGCCGAAGTAGTCGAGCAACGGAAGGGTAAACACCCCGGTGCCGAGGCCGCTGATCACCACGAAGATCATAAAGGTGCGGCAGCGGGTTGCGATCGCAATCCCGACGAAGATGAAGATCAAGGAGGTGAGCACCACCCCGAGGAACAGATAGTGCGGCCGCAGATCGAGGCCTGCGGTGGCAACGGCGATGCCGGCGCTGGTCACCAGCGCCAACAGGGTCAAGGAGATCGCCTTGGACCACAGGTACTCGCCGGTGCGCAGCGGCGTGACGAACAGGCTCTCCAGGGTGCCGTCGCCCCGCTCAAACAAGAGGAAGGCGCCGACGATGAACAAGCCGAGTATCGCTGGGTCGCTGAACAACACATAGGGCCGGAGCAGCTCGGCGGCGGTCGTCGGCAGCAGGTGCAGAATCGCCACGTAGAGCCCGCAGACCACCAAATATACCCAGTAGAAACCGTAGCGGACCTGGAGCCGCACGTCCTTGGCTAGGCTGGCCAGGATCCTCATGACAGCTCCCGCCCGGTGACCTCGATGAAGATGTCGGCGAGGGAGGCCTCGAGGGAATGAATGCGCTCGAGCTCCTGGTCGCGGATCAGGGCCAGAAACTCCGCGTTCCCACCGAGGCCAGCGAGCTCGTACTCCTGCTGAGCGGTGGCACCGTTCTGTTTGTACTCGACCCGCACCCGGTGCCGGCCGTGCTCGATCATCAGGGCGCGGGGCGAATCGATGACGCTGAGCTGACCGTCGACGATGAAGGCGACCCGATCGCAAAGCTCCTGGGCCGCGACCATGTCGTGGGTGGTGAGAAAGACCGTGCAGCCCCGGTCGCGGGCGGCGCGGATGATATCCTTGACCCGCGCCGCGTTGGTGGGGTCGAGCCCGGAGGTTGGCTCGTCGAGGAAGAGCAGCTCCGGCTGATTGAGAAAGGCGCGGCAGAAGTTGAGCCGCATCTTCATGCCCTTGGAAAACGCCGCCACCTTGGTGTCGGCATCCGTGGTGAGGCCGACCATGTCGAGCAGCTCTTCTGGATTGGTGGTCTCGCCAGAGTAGAGCGAACGGAAGAAGGCGAGGTTCTCGCGCGCCGTTAGCTTGGTGTAGAGATTGGGCAGCTCGAAGGAGACACCGATACGCTCGTAGAAGGTGTCGGTTTTGTCTCGCAGGTCGGCGCCGAAGACACGCGCCCCGCCGTTAAAGGCGCGCAGGATGCCGATCAGGATCTTCTGGGTGGTGCTCTTGCCCGCCCCGGACGGACCGAGGAAGCCGAAGATCTCACCGTCGCGGACGGCAAAGGAGATGCCGCGCACCGCCTCGTGGTCCGCCCCCGGATAGGTGAAGTGCAGGTCCTCGACTTCGATCATGACGCACCCCCGTCGATGAACAGGCCGTCACAGATGAGGTCCACCATCGGCTCGACAACCTGCGGCAAAACCTCCTATTTAGTCAAATGACCGTCGTGTGGGAGTGGCTGCGAGATCGGCTGTCCTGGTAGGCTCCCGGCGAGAATCGCAGAAGAGGAATGGTCCCGGTGAGATCTGCAGCATCGTTTTCCGCCATGGCGGCCATGGGTGTTTGTTTGATCGCCGCCGGTGCGTCTGCGGACGAGATCCCGGTGGATGGCAACGGCCGGCCGTTGTGGCAAAAACGCATTTTCAATGACGCCCCGGTGCGCATGGAGTTGAGCGGCACGAAGGCGCTACGACGCTTGCTCTCGAACGTGCCGATCGCTTCGTTCAACCGCGACCAGATCACCCCAACCCCGACGGGCCTGACCTTCGAGCCACGGGTAACGGCCGCTGAAGCGCGAGCCCTGCGGGCCCATGGCTACGCACTCGAGCGCCTCGGGGATCGTCACCAAGCGTCGAGGCGGGCCATGGAGGAGGCGTGGGCTGATCAGGCGCGACGGGGCAAGAGCACCAGCGGCGAAAAGGGCGTCTACCACACCCCAACCCAAGTCGGTGACATCCTCCTGCAGGTCGCTGCCGATCACCCCACCATCGCCAAGGCGTTCACCATCGGGACCTCGGTCCAAGGTAGGGAGATCTGGGCCGTGGTCATCAGCGACAACGTGGGGGCCGAGGAGGCGGAGCCGGAGGTTCGCCTGTCGAGCACGATCCACGGGGACGAGCCGGTCGGCTTGGAGATGCTTCTCTATCTCGTCGATCACTTGACCGACAACTACGCTTCGGACCCGGACGTCAAAGCCCTAGTCGACGACTACGAGATTCACCTGATCCCGTGCCACAACCCGGACGGCGTCGTGGCCGGCACGCGGGTCAATGCCCACAACATCGACCTCAACCGCAACTTCCCGGTGATGTACCCGGAAACCCCGGAGCCGGAGACCACGTTGTTCGTCGACTACGGCAACGCGCACAACTTTGTGGTCAGTGGCAACTGTCACGGCGGTGCCCTGGTGGTCAATTACCCGTACGACTACACCCCGGAGTTGGCACCGGACGACGCCACGATCATCGCGTTGAGCTTGGAATACAGCACCTACAACCCACCGATGTTCAACGGCAGCTTCACCAAGGGGATAACGAATGGCTATGCCTGGTACGGCATCGACGGCAGCCTTCAAGACTGGTCCTACGAGAGCAGCGGCTGCATCGACGTCACCCTGGAGCTGAGTGACGACAAGATCCCCCCAACGACTGATCTAGAGGCTCTTTGGGCGGACAACCGGGAGAGCTTCCTCCACTACCTGCGGGCGGCGCGGTACGGCATCAATGGTGTCGTCAGCGCAGCGGATACCGGCTTGCCCCTGAGCGCCTCGGTCACCGTTCTCGGCAATGCGAAGCCGGTGGTCACCGATCCGGACCGGGGCGACTACTACAAGCTCCTCGGCACCGGCACCTACGACATCCAGGTTTCCTCCTTCGGCTACAACGACGCGACGCTCTACGGCTTGGAGGTCATTTGGGGTCAAGCCACGGTACGAGACGTGGCGCTCGTGCCGCTCGCCGACGGCGAGGTGGCCGGCCTCGTGACCACGACGGCCGGCGATGGGATTGCTGCGCAGGTGGAGGTGCGAGTCCTACAAACCCAGGAGCTCGTGGCCGCCCTGAGCACCAACCCGATCTCCGGCGCCTACGCAACGACCTTGCCCCACGGTGACTACGTTCTGCTCGCCTCGAGCGCTGGTTTCATTCCTGCAGAAGCGCAGGTGACCATCGCCGCGACACCGGCTGAACACGACTTCGCGCTCGTCGAGGCACGGGTGGAAACTCTCGTCTTCGACGACGTCGAAGGTAGCCTGGCTCTTTGGACGGGAGGTTGGGGCAAAGCGATCCCGAGCGAGGGCTACCTCTCGGGAAACTCATTGACCGACAGCCCTGGGAGCGGGGTCGGCTACGCCGCCGAGCAAACCAACCCGTACCTCCTAAACACCGTGTTGGACCTTTCTGGCGCCACCGACGCTCGGGTCAGTTTTTGGGCCAAGTGGAGCATTGAAAACGGATACGACGGCTGCATGGTGCAGGTCTCCCCCGACGCGGGAACGACCTGGGAGAACCTGACCACGGCATTCACACGCTCCGCCTCAGGCGAGGGAGTCCAACAACCGGCTGGTGTGCCGGTCTTTGATGGCTGGCAGCCGACCTGGGTAGAGAACGTCGCCAACCTCGGGCCGTGGCTCGGTGAGCCGGAGTTGCGGCTTCGTTTTGTCTTGGTGAGCGACCAGTCCATCGAGGGGGACGGCTTCACCTTCGACGATTTCGAGGTCGTCATCGTACGGCCGGCCGTGATCGGCCCAGATGGGAACGCCGATGATGGCAATCAACAACCGGCCGACGGTGGGCCCCAGCAGCAGGCCGACGAGGATCCGCAACAACTCGCTGATGGTGGACCCCAACACCAGCCCGGCGGGGACGAGGCCATGGCGAACCCCGGGGACGCAGTTTTGTGGATGCCGGATGGCCCAGATGGTGATCCCCTCCCGGGCTGCGGCTGCACATCATCGCCCGGGGGTTCGGCTTGGTTGTCGGTGTTGTTGTTGTCGTTGATCGGGTGCGTGCGCCGCTCATCAAAAACCGGACCCGCAGACCACTAGGGCCCGACCCCGTCGGACTCTGCGCCGCCGCTTTGACACCACCACCTCGACCCGCTACCTGACCCCCATGACCGCTCCGCCCAGCACCCCCCTCGCCCACGGCATCCACCTCATCGACACCGCTTACGTTCGCCCCGGCCTGGCCGCCAGCTATCTCGTCGTCCAAGACGGCCACGCCGCCTTCATCGAGACCGGCACCAACCCCTCCACCCCCCGCCTCCTCGCCGCCCTCGCCGGCCAAGACCTCGACCCCGCCGACGTCGACCTGGTGATCGTCACCCACGTCCACCTCGACCACGCCGGCGGTGCCGGCTCCCTGATGCGGACCCTGCCCAACGCCAAGCTAGTGGCGCACCCCAAGGGCGCCCGTCACCTCATCGATCCGACCACGCTCATCGCCGGTGTCATCGCGGTCTACGGCGAAGAAACCTACCGCGCCAGCTACGGCGAGCTGATCCCGGTCCCCGCCGATCGAGTCCTAGAGGCCCCCGACGCCTTCACCCTCGAGCTCGCCGGCCGGCCCCTGCACTTTTACGATACCCCCGGCCACGCCCGACACCATCTCTCCGTGTGGGACCCCACCAGCGCGGGCATCTTCTCCGGCGACGTCTTCGGCCTCGCCTACCGCGAGCTCGACACCGACGCCGGCCCGTTCATCTTCCCGAGCACCTCACCGGTGCAGTTCGAGCCGGAGCCCGCCAAGGCCTCCATCGACCGCCTCCTCGCCCTGGACCCGCGGCGCATCTTCCTCACCCACTTCGGGGAGGTCACCAACCTCGAAGAGCTCGCGGCCGATCTGCACTCCACCCTCGACGCCTCGGTCGCCGTGGCCAACGAGCACCGCGACAGCCCCGAGCGCCATCAGCGGATCCTCGCCGACCTCACGGATCTAATGGTCCAACGCGCCGCCGACCACGGTTGCGCCCAAGACCGCAGCGAGCTGCTCGACCTGTGGGGCATGGACCTCGAGCTCAACGCCCAGGGGTTGGAAGTTTGGCTCGATCGGCAGAGCTAGGCCCTCAACAGCCACCCTTGCAGTGACGTATCTTAAGGTGGGATTATGACCGCGGACGAAAGAGGTCATGGCAGATAAACGGGTACATCGACGCATCGATTCGGACATCACCGTCAGCGTTCGCCTCAAATCCGGCGGCGCTGTCTCCTCGGCTCGGATCCGGAACATCAGTCTCGGTGGCGTCTTCATCGAGATGGATCCCTTTGCCTTTGGCAAGGAGCTCGACCTCACCTTCACCTTGCCCACCGGCGCCCGCCTCAATTGCGCCGGCTACGTGGTCTGGTCCACCAAGGCCGGTTCGGATCGGGCTGGCGGCCTGCAAGGAAACGGGCTGCGCCTCACCGACATCTCGGTGGCGGACATGCGTTCCCTGTCGGAGTTCGTCAAGGAGAAGATCGAGGAAGCCTGAGCGACGGTGATCCCTCGAGATCACCGCTCGGCACCGCCAGCGGCTGGGGCTTTCGAATTCCTTTTGGTGCCGCCGCACCAGGTGTCTTCTTTTTTGGGCGTTGCCCCGCACGCTGATGAGGGTAGGAGATCTGATCGGCCTCCCTCCGGGGTCGCGCTTCGCGCTCCGTCCTCGCTTCGCTCGGACCTCACTCGCTACGCTCGCTCGTTCATATCTCTCGCCCTCCTCACGGTCCGCCTAACGCGTACGCCCGTGCCGCTTGGCTGAGAAATGACAAGTCGTTGCTTCGCCCGCCGAGACTCTCACAGAGGCGGTCCCTCGCCACGCATCGAGCTCCAGATCGCGTCGACCTCAAGTACGCCAGCGTCCTCATCGATGAGATAGAACATCCGGTAGGGCGTCTTCTTCAGGGGATAGGTGCGGTAGCGCTCATCGTCCTGATAGACCCTCCCGGCGCGAGGATGGTCTGCCAAGAGCTCCAACACCCGCAGGAATTCCTGCTCGAGATGGTCCGCTGCAGCGGTCCGGTTTTCGCGCCACCACAAGACGAGCTCGGCGAGCTGCTTCCAAGCTCGCGGCGAAACAGTGACCTGCACCGGCTAAAGGACTCGGAGGCGACGGGCGATTTCTTCCGCTGGGATGCCTTTGCCGGCCTCGTGCTCGGCACGACTTTCAGCCAGCACCGCCTGGAGCCGGGCACGCTCCTCTGGATCCATCTTCGCAAACGGATCCTTGCCATCCCCGGCTTCTATTTCGGCCACGGTCACATCTACCTCGGTGCCGTCGGGGTACTCGACCTCGATGCTCACGCGACCGTTGTCGACCACTGCCCTCAACGTACTCATGCCCCTATCCTAACCCTCCGCGAGCCCACCGGCTAGGCCTTCAATCTGGGAAGTATTGGGTCACTGTCGGCTCCCCCGACATTTCTCCCCATCAGATGTCGTCTTATTTTGGGCGTTGCCCCGCGCGCTGCGCGCACTGGGCCGGCCTCCCTCCGGGGTCGCGCTTCGCGCTCCGTCCTCGCTGCGCTCGGACCTCGCTCGCTACGCTCGCTCGCCCTGCGGTCCGCCTAACGCGCACGCCCGTACCGCTTGGCTGAAAGCTGACGAGTCGTTGCTACGCCCGGACGGCGGTGCTGGATACCATCACGACTCGGAGCGGGGCTCGCACGGCGGTGCGGATACGGTAACCTCCGGCGATGGGCCGTAGAGCGCCCTTCGGCCGATACGGGGCACAGCCGAAACTGAGCGTGGTGGGGCCCGCTGATCCACATCTCGCTCGAAATCGAGCCGGCGCTCGACCTCGGCGCTTCGGCCGACTATGCTCCTGGATGGTCAATCGAGCCGGGAGGGCACATGACAACTGGGACGCGTGTTGTCGCACTCATATCCGTGTGCTCGGTGCTCTCGACCCCCGCAGGGGCGCAACCCCAAAACGTCGCAATGATCCCAACCGTCTTCGACGAAGGCACGCACGAAATCCCGCGAGTCCTGTTCGACGAGGGTCTTCTGGCCGCTGCCCACGAGCTGGTGGATGGCGAAGTCATCGGCCCGAGTGACATCGAGGCGATGCTGGATTTCGAAAAGCAGAAGGATCTGGCCGGGTGTGAGGAGATTTCCTGCTTCGCAGAAATGGGCGGGGCGTTGGGCATGGCTCACATCATCTCTTGGAGGATTGCCCGAGTCGAGGGTGAATGGGTCGTATCCGGGAAGCTCATCGACGTGCACCATGCTGTCGTAACAGCTCGGGTCAGTCAGTTCGTGGCCGGCGACGTGAAGTCCCTCATGGTGGCGTCGAAAGCCCTGATCGAGCGACTCTTGCTGCCCCAGGAGGCGACGGTTTCTAGTGGGATGACCGCCTCGAACCCAATGCGGCCACCGGAACGAGAGCGGCGGCCGTGGGTGACCCTCGGCGTGCCCCGCGACACCTGGATCCGGTATGACGTGTATGCCCGCGCAGCTGAGGATGCCGGTCTCGCGCCGGCTTCGTTCGAATCGTGGCAAAAGGAGGTTCGTCCGAGAAAGGCCGCTTGGTGGGCGTACCTGGCGGCGTATCAGGACAGAAGGATCCCGGACGAGTTGTCCTTCACGCAGTGGTATGCAGAGAGCTGGCTCGGTACGCTCGATGTGACAACGTCGACGCCGGGTGCGGCGGTCTATATCGACGACGAGTTGAGAGGCACCACTCCGCTCGAACTCGAGCTGCGCGGCAAGCACCGGGTGGCGCTGTTCTTGGACGGGCATGTGCCGGTGGCTGAGTCAGTGACGGTAATCGGAGGCAGCACCTACGAGCTCACCCGGCAACTCGAGCCCGAGCAGGCATTCCTCAAACGACAGGCCGTGGTGAATGAGACTCGCACGAGCAGACGGATCGGCGGCTGGGCCTCGATGGGTAGCGCGGCTGCGATGGCGATCACCGGCGCCGTTTTGATCGGTGTTGCCTTCGGACCGGTGCGTGACGAGATTGAGCAGGATTACGAGCTCGTGGACGCCGCGACGAATCACTATGCCTTGGACGAGAGTTACGCCCGCGTGGAGGAGGGGATAAGGACTCACAACATTTTGGTTGCGATTGCAGCGGTGGCGTTTAGTGCGGGCGCTGTTCTCGCCGGGCTCGGCGGTTATCTGTTCGCTTCGCGGCCGCCGACGTTGGAGACCGTCGTCGTGGTGGAGCCAACGGTTGGTGGTGGATTGTTTCGCATCCGTCTCGATCTTTGAGCTGAGATCCTCACAACGGGTTGGCTCGACGTCGTACGTCGAACGTCTCAGCGCTCGAACGCTCCGTGGTCGAGCACGCCAATGATGCGCGGGTTGCCTGCCAGGTCGATGGGCAGCCGCTCAGCCAGGTTACCGTCATCGTCGAGGTCGTACGAGTCGTGGGGCAACTTGTACGCGCTGGCGTCATCTGTACAGGGTGAGGTAGCACTGAGACGGAAATCCCGGTTCCCCGCGTCGACGAAATCCGCGGAGCTCGTTATGCAATTTGAGGACACGGCAGCGTTCGCTTCGACGTCATTGGTGCCTTCGTACGTTTGATTACCTTCGAAGATGCTGTTGACCACCGAGCTGTCCAGAGGATTGAAGTAGGATCTCGCATAGATTGCCCCGCCGTAGTCCGACCTGTTACCAACGAAGGTGCTGTTGGCGACGGTGACCAGGATGGGCGTATCCGACGAGGTTGCCTCCTTCGCGAAAACCGCCCCGCCAAGCCCGAAGTTGTCGAAAGTCGCATTGGCCCAGAATACCGAGTTGCTGATTTCGACGGAGACACCCCAGATAAACACGGCGCCCCCCCCTCCTCCATTTGAGCTACCGCTAGGTTCGAAAGAGTTCTGCATGAAGGTCGAGTTGATAATGGTGATTTTTGAGTTCTCGTTGCCCGCGTAGGACGAGACACTGACCGCGCCTCCCCCGCAAGTCCAATCGCAGGTCGCCGTGTTGTCCTCAAAGTGGGATCCAATGATGGAGCTTTGTGCATCGCTATCGACGTGCGTCAACTGAATCGCGGCGCCCTGTTGGCTGACCAGGTTTGAAAAGCTACAGTCGCGGACGTGGAGAGAGCCCGAGGCGCTGATGCCCTGCCAATTACCCGTGAACGAGCAGTTCGCGACGAGGAGCTCGCCCCGCGAGAATAGCACGGCCGTGCCATCGCAATCCGTGGTCCCTTCAAAGGTAAGGCCGTCCAGGATCACGCCCTCTGTGCCACTCGATCCGTCGTTCGAGATTATCCCGCTATTCTCGCAGCCCGTCCTCGTGAGAGCGGTTGGATTCGCCACCCAATCACGCTCGCTACGCTCCGTTTCCTCTCCAGAGAAGCCACCATAGAGCTCATGATGATCGGCGAGTCCGAACTCCTGGGTCGCCGGCGGCGAATACGTCCCGCTCGCGATCCAAACCTCGACGCGATCAGCTCCGCCTGAGTTACTGACGATATCGGGAGTGCGACCGAGAGCGTCGGCTAGGTTGGTGAAGGCATCTGCCCAGGAGAGGCCCGTATCGGCTCCGCTGGCGTCAACGTCAACGTAGAACCTCGCCACGCACTCGCCAGCATGACAGTCAGGCTCGATAAAAATCCGATCGGGCTTGGTGTAGTCGGTGGCACTCAAGCAACCTACGGCAGAGAGCGTCACCGT
>JAUUZB010000170.1 GCA_030590185.1 Deltaproteobacteria bacterium | reverse complement strand
GATCAGCGGCAACGGCCTGGCCTGCGAAGACCTCCCGGATCCCTGTCCGGGGGAGGATTGCTTCGAGGACTGCGCCCAGGTCGACGGCTACCTCTGCCAACCGCTCTGAGCTCGCCGGCCCGGCGGTCGGTTGAATCGACGGGTTGCTTGCCGGTAGAGTGGCGGGCTCACCTAGAGGGGACCTCGACTATGACCAATGATCCGTATCAAACACCGGGCGCGGATCTCGGCGCTGGCGGCGCCGCGCTCTCCGATGGCCACTATGAGTTTACCGAGGACGAAAATCTCACCATCGGCAAGACGGCGAGCCGCACAACCTTCTGGGGCGTGGTCTCGATCATCACCGGGATCCTCTCCGCCATCGGCATCATCGTGTTGTTTCTGATGTTCGACAGGATCAAGGGCGAGCTCGGGGTCGACATCCCGAACGTCGTGGTCCTCGCCCTCGCGCCCTTGGCCTTCGTCAACCTGATCATCGGCTGGCTGTACCTGGGGTGCGGCAAAGCCATGAAGGCGGTGGTCGAGACCGAGGGTAACGACGTCGAGCTGATGATGAACGGCCTCGACAAGATGGCCGGCGCCTTCAAGATCGAAGCGATCGTCACCATCACCGCCGCGGCGATCGGTTTTGTCGCTGGCCTCGTCATCGCCACCACCAACTCGGGAGGGATGTAGTCATGGCGAGCTCCAACGCACCCGCCCCCGGCGAGTATGAATTCACCCATCTCGAAAACCAGACGGTGGAGAAGACCGCCAGCTGGGCCAAGATCCTGGCGATCGTGCTGTTCGTGGACGGCGGCCTGTCGGTGGTCGGTCAAGACATCGTCGGCGCCGTGGTCAGCATCATCGTCGGCCTCATGTTCTACAACGCCGCCAAGCATCTCAAGCTGGTGGTCGACACCGAGGGCAACGACGTCACCAATCTCATGTCGGCGCTCAAGAAGGTCAACACCGCCTTCACCATCAGGATCGTTCTGATGGCCTTGGCGGCCGGGGTTCTGTTGATCGCCGGCGTGATCCTGGGTCTGGTGCTGGCCGCCGGGTAGGACCGCCTGTCGATCGCCGGCGGGACACGCCGGCTTGCACCTTCGCCATCGAGGACACACCTTCTTCAGACAGATGAAGGTCATGTTGCGATCGGGGGCGGGATTGGGCCTGGCCCTCTTGGTGGCGGTCGCCGCGCCGAGCGCCCACGCTGCTGATGCGGCGATCGAATTGCGCCCGGCCACCGCGGCTACCATCCACGAGGCGATCGAGAGCGCCGGCGGCAAGGCGATCCTGCTCAACGTCTGGTCCACCTGGTGTGAGCCCTGCAAGCGGGAGATGCCGGACTTGGTGCGGCTGCGCCAGAAATATGGGGCCCAGGGTTTCCGCCTGATCCTGGTCTCGACCGATCCGCCCACCGGAAAACGGGCCGCCGAGCGTTTCCTGCGCAAGGTGCGGGTGACCTTCCCTACCTGGATCAAGCGTCAGCCGGATGCCGCCTTCATCGATGGGATCGACCGCGAGTGGTCCGGCGCCCAGCCCTTGAACATCCTGTACGATGCCGAGGGCCAGCGCCGGGAGTTGTGGGAGGGGGAGGTTGAGATTTCCGAGCTCGAGCGCGCCATTGAGACGCTGCTCGGCTCTTGAGAGGAGGCCGCCGTGTCTCGTACGATGACTGCTGTCCTGTTCGGCGTTTCCCTGTTGTTGGTTGCCTGCCAGGCGGACGCCAAGTCCCGGTTGGCGCTCGGCGCAGCCCCGCCGTTGTCCGACGTGGAGATGACAAACGTCGATGGCAAACAGCTCGCCGTCGTCGACGTCAAGGGCGCCAAGGGGACGTTGGTGATCTTCACCTGCAACCATTGCCCTTACGTCAAGGCATGGGACGAGCGCATCACGGCACTCGGCAATGAGTTCGTGGGCAAGGGTATCGGGGTGATCGCGATCAACTCCAACGACCCGAGCCGCTACGAAGAAGATGGCTTCGAGACCATGAAGCGGCGTTCCAAGGATCTCGGTCAGCGCTTCGGGTACGTGGTCGACAGCGGCTCTCGGCTGGCCCAGGCGTACGGTGCCAGCAAGACGCCGGAGGTCTTCCTGTTCGACGCCGCGAACGCCTTGGTCTACCACGGTGCTATCGACGACAACTACTCCGACGCCACCGGGGTCACCAAGCGGTTCCTGCGGGACGCCCTCGAGGCGGTGATCGCGGGCCGTGCCGTGCCGTTGGCCGAGACCAAAGCGCTCGGTTGTTCGATCAAGATGCAGGGCTGAGGCCTGTGCCAGGGCGTCGGATTACGCCGGTCAGAGCTTGACCGGACGGCGGCGCGCGCCCAATCTGCACGACGTGGGAAAGAAGACAGAGACCGACCCGGAGGGTCGTCCGCCAACCCCGGCCAGCTTCACCGAGGTGATCCTCGACAGCGTGGCCGACGGCGTGTTCACGGTGGACGAGGAATGGCGGATCACCTCCTTTAACCGGGCGGCGGAGGAGATCCTCGGGATCTCCCGGGAGTTCGCCATCGGCAACACCTGCCACGGCATCTTCCGCTCGAACATCTGCGAAACCGATTGCGCTCTCCGACAGACCCTGGAGACCGGCCAGAACATCTCGGGCCGCGCGATCTATGTCGTGCGCCCCGATGGCCGCAGCGTCCCGATCAGCATCAGCACCGCGGTGCTGCGGGACGAGCAGGGCCGTGTGTCAGGCGGCGTCGAGACCTTCCGGGATTTGTCGGCAATGGATGGCCGGCGCGAGGAACTCACCGAGGAGAGCTCCTTCCACGATATCGTCAGCCGCAACCATCGCATCCGCAAGATCTTCTCGTTGCTCCCGGACATCGCGCGCAACGACAGCACGGTGTTGATCACCGGCCCGAGTGGCACAGGCAAGGAGCTGATCGCCCGCGCCATCCACGATCTCAGCCCCCGTTGCGACGGCCCCTTAGTGACGATCAACTGTGCGGCGCTACCGGACACCCTGCTCGAGTCGGAGCTCTTCGGATATCGCAAGGGCGCCTTCACCGACGCTCACAAAGACCACCCCGGCAAGTTCGCTCAGGCCGAGGGGGGCACCGTGTTCCTCGATGAGATCGGTGACGTCTCCCCGGCGATGCAGGCGCGGTTGCTGCGGGTGCTGCAAGAGAGGGTCTACGAGCCGCTCGGCGACACGCGCAGCTACGACGCTGACGTTCGGATCGTGGCCGCCACCAACAAGGATCTGCCGGCTCTGATGGCGGCGGGCAAGTTTCGGGAGGACCTCTTCTATCGCTTGAGCGTCATGGAGATAGCGCTGCCGGATCTGGCGAGTCGGCGGGATGACGTGCCGTTGCTCGCTGACCATTTCCTCCATCGCTTGCGCCGCCAGCGCAACAAGGACATCGCCGGCATCGCCGATGAGGCGATGGCGATATTGTTGCGCTACGACTTTCCGGGGAACGTGCGCGAGCTCAAGAACATCATCGAGCACGCCTTTGTGCTCTGCCCGGGCGGCATGATCCTCCCTGAGCATTTGCCGGAGCGGTTGGTGGAGGGAGCCGGCGAGCGATCCGGCGAGCGGCCGCCAGCGCCGGTTCCCAGCCGTGCCGCGTCGGGTGCCCGGCTCGTCACCATGGAGGCGCGTACCATCGCCGAGGCGCTGCGACGCAATGGCTACCGCCGGTCGGCCACGGCCCTCGAGTTGGGGATCAGTAAGACGACCCTGTGGCGGAAGATCAAGAAGTATGGGATCGACGTGCCAGGCTGAGCTCGCGCCGGGAGACAGGGAGTCGACCCCGGTGGCCGTGGGCATTTTGCGCACGGGGGGGAGGCACAACGCCGGTACCGGACCCGCACGACGCGAGCCCGGTACCGGGTGAGGTGAGCTAGCTACTGACAGATCGGCGCGTCTTGGCAGATCTCATCTTGGGCGGTTTCATCCCAGGCGCAGTAGTCGCTGGCGCACACCCCGTCCCAACCGCACACGATGTCGTTGGCGAGGGGCAACGAGCAGTAGTACTCGCTGGCGCCAACATCCCAGATACAGAGTAGACCGGTGACGCACCCTTCCTCGACCCAGTCGTCGCACACCTCATCCTCCAAGGCCTGGGGGAGACAGATATCGGTACTGTAGTCGCAGTAGCCGCCGGTGGCGCAACCGTCGTTGAGCATGCAGGCCTCGCCGAGCGCGATGTCGCAGCCGAAGCCGTCCGGGAATTGACAGATGCCGTCGACGCAGTCGAGGCCGGCGAGACAACCGGGATCACCAGAGGGGTCCCCCGGACAGGCCTCGCCGATGTCCCCAGGGGCGACGCAGATGTCGTAGGCACAGAGGTTGGGATACATGCAGGCGTTGATGCTGCAGTCGCCGCCGAGCGGTACCTGGATGTCTGGGTTGATGCAGGTGTCCGTGTCCCACGAGCACTCGTTGATGCACTCCCGGTCGGAGCCCCAGGGCTCGCACGCTTCGCCGTCGGCCTTGGGGGCGGCACAGGTCCAGGTGCTCGAGTCGCACCAGCCGATGCAGTGCTCGTCCTCGTCGCAGGTTGCGCCATCTGCCTGCGGTGCGATGCAGATATCGGCGAGACAGGCCAGGCCGACATCGCAGCCTTGGCTGGCTCCGGTACAGTCACCGCTCAAGGCGATGCGTGGCCGGCAAACCGGATCTGCGCCGCTCCAGTCGCAGTAGTGGCTGGCCAAACATTGACCGTCCCATTGGCAGGCTGCGTCGGTCCCACCCAACGGTTGGCAGCTGTTCGGGTTGACGCCGTCGTCGAAACAGAAGAAACCGACCGCGCAGTACTCGTCCCATTCGCACGGGTCGTCGGTCTGGCCGAGCGGCGCGCAGGTGGGGCACCCGGGGTCCGTGAAGTCGTCGCACATTAGACCGTCGATGCAATCCCCCTCCCAATCGCAAGCCTCACCGGCAGCCGCGGGCGCTTGGATGAGCGGGCAGCCCATCGCGTCGGCCGGCTCCTCTTCCATGGTGGCGCAGGTGAAGGTCCCGATCAGCGTCATGCAGGCCTGGAACTCAATCTCTGTCATGGAGTCCAGAGTCATGCCGTCGTCGAAGCTGATCTCGCCGCAGCCGGGGAGCATGAGGTGACACATGTCGACGCGAACGCCCAGGCATGGACTGATGAGATCGCAGTAGAGATCCATGAACTGATCATCACGGCTGGGTGCGTCGTTGCTGCAGTCGGCGGTGTCGAAGGTGCACCCGGCGGCGCAGGCGAGCTGCCCGCTCTGGAAGCCGGCATCGGCGCAGGTGGAGCCCGCGAGATCAAAGCCGTCGCATTCCTCTGAGCCGTCGGCGAAACCGTCGCCGCAGACGGGCGTGCTGCTGATGCAGTCGGCGGTGTCAAAGGTGCAGTCCGCGTTGCAGGCCAGGGTGCCGCCGCGGAAGCCATCGAGGTCCGCGCAGATGACGCCATCGAGGTCGGCGCCGTCGCAATCCTCGAGGCCGTTCATTACACCGTCCGGGCAGACCGCCGGCGTGCCGCCGATGCAGTCGGTGAAGTCGAAGACGCAGGTGGTGCACGCCAGGGTCCCCGAGGCGTAGCCGGCGTCCATACAGGTGGCGGTGCCGATGTCGGTGCCGTCGCACGGCTCGCTGCCCTCGGCGCTGTCGTTGCCGCAGAACTGCTCGTAGTTGCAGGCCGTGTCGTCGAAGACACAGGCGGCCGTGCAGGAGAGGGTACCGCCGAAGGCTGCACCCATGCTCGCGCAGTTGTTGCCGTCGAGGTCTGAGCCGTCGCAGGCTTCCGTGCCGCCGATGTTGTTGTCGCCGCAGGTGTTGGTGCCGCCCGTGCCGCCTGTGCCGCCTGTGCCGCCTGTGCCGCCCGTTGCAGCGGTGCCACCCGTACCCCCGTCCCCGCCGGTCCCGCCCGTGTCACCGGTGCCGCCCTCACAACCGAATGCGAATGTGACTGCTCCGAGAAATAGCAACGTCGTTAGAGCTCTCATGGGTAGATTTTCCTTCCCCGTGGTTGGGTGTGCTGGAGTAGGAAAGCTAGCCGACGGGACGGGGTGGCTCAACAAAAAGTCGCCGAGGGGCACGCGTACGCAGGCTGGTACTCTTGCCCCCGGGCAACATCTCGATCTCCCTGGCGACCCGTAGTCGCTCGCTCACCGATCTTCCCCACGATAGTTGATCTACTCGTCTTCGATGAGCCGCCCGCGCAGGACAGCGGGATCGAGCTCAGGCATCGGCATGAAGAGGAGCCATCGGGCGCCGACCGGGGTGAGCCTATGACGCGGCCAGGTGCCTCAGAAACCTCCTCCTGGGTGTACCAATGTGTTACTCATCCTCCCGGAGGAGGAGAGCAGCATGCTCATCAAGATGGCCTGGCGAAATGTCTGGCGCAACACGCGGCGGACTTCGATCACCATCGCCGCCCTCAGCCTTGGCACTGCGGCTCTGGTGTTCACCCATAGCTACGCCGAGACCATGTACGCGACCATGATCGACATCGCCACGCGAGGCATGCTCGGCCACGCGCAGGTACACGGCCAAGGGTACAACGACGATCCCGACATCTACACCCTGGTGCGCGACCCAGCGGCGGTGGAGGCGGTGGTGGCCGAGGTCCTGCCGGAATCCACGGCCCTGCGCCGGGTGGTCGGCTTTGGCTTGGCGGCGGCGAAGGATCGTTCGAGCGGGGTCAACATCCTCGGTGTGCAACCGGCCAAGGAGCGGGCGAGCAGCGAGATGATTCAAATCACCGGAGGGCGCGGTCTCTCCGACGCACCGGCCGGCGAGGCCGTGCTCGGTGAGACTCTGGCCAAGCGCCTGCGCCTGGCCCCGGGCTCGGAGCTGGTCCTGTTGAGCCAAGCCGCCGACGGCTCCACGGCCAACGATCTGTTTCGTGTGGTCGGGGTGACGACGGGCGGCGGCAGCGTCGACATGGGCGAGAGCACCGTCTTTGTGCACCTCTCCGACGCCCAGGAATTTTTTGCCCTCGGTCAGAGCGTTCACCAGGTGGTGATCAACCTGACCAACGGCATCCAGCCCAAGCAGGCCATGGCCAAGCTGCGCGCCGCGGTGGACCCCACGACCCAGCGGCCGTTGCTCGACCCCGAAGCCCTCGAGGCGATGGCGTGGAACGAGATGATGCCGGAGATCGAGATCGGCATCGAGGCGGATCGCCAGGGGACCTTCGGCATGGACTTCATCGTCTTCTTGCTGGTGGTGCTCGGGATCTTCAACACCATGACCATGGCGACATTCGAGCGCATTCACGAGCTCGGGGTGTTGCGCTCCATCGGGACCAGCGCCCGCAGCGTGAT
>JAUUZB010001111.1 GCA_030590185.1 Deltaproteobacteria bacterium | reverse complement strand
GTGCCGGAGGATGCAACGGGCGAGGATGGCGGCCGGCGCGAAGTAGTTGACCAGGGCGTTCTTGTAGAAATCGAGGGCGACCCGGTTGTCCTCGGGCACCCGGAAGTTCTGCTCGGTGTCAAAGCGCCCGGGTCGGTCAACCGCGACGCGGCCCTCGTCGACCATCTTGTTGATAGCGGCGATCAGACCGGCGCGGCGGTTCTCGCTGAGCAGCAGGGTGTCGGAGATACGGGCGGCGGCGGCGTCGAGGTACTCGATGATCTGCTCACAGCGTTCGAGCAGGGCGGCCTGGGCGAGCCCACGGCCGCGATGGCTCAGCAGGGCGGTGGCCACTACGCTCGTTGGGGTGACGGAGCTGAGGATGGAAACCCGGTGTAGGATGCGGTAGCCGAGCCGCTCCACCTCGTCGCGCCAGGCCGGGTCATGGGCCGGATCGTTGCTCTGGGGCAGCCCCCGGCGCTCGGCGAGCTCGGCCAGGGAAATCGGATCGCCGAACTGGAGCAGCACCCGACCGTGGCGGGAGCGCAGGACTCGGGTGGCGCGCAGGACCCCGCCAATGGTCTCCTTGCGCTTCTCGCCGCCGCGCAGCTCCCGTTCGTAGGACTGGGCCTCGACGATACGCTCGTAGTCGACGGCGCAGGGGAAGAATTGGACGTCGTGCCGGGCCCCCGCTCGCCAGGCGTCGACGGTGGTGCCCAGGATGCCGAAGCGGGGCATCGACACCTTGCCGGTGCGGCTGCGGGTGCCCTCGAGGAAGATCTCGATCGAGGTCCCGGCCCGGAGCAGGTCCCGGATGTAGGCGCGGAAGGTCGCGGCGTAGAGCGGGTCCTCGCGAAAGGTGCGGCGCAGGAAAAAGGCGCCGCAACCGCGGAAGGCCATGCCGAAGGGAAAGAAGGAGAGGTTGGCGCCCGCGGCGATGTGGGGCGGCGCGATGCCGTGGAGCCAGAGCACGTAGGTGAGGACCAGGTAGTCGATGTGACTGCGGTGGGAGGGGCACAGGACCACCGGCCCCCGACGTGTCGCCTCGGCAATCCGCTGCAGGCCGGGCAGGTCGACCACGATGCCGTCGTAGATACGGTTGATGACCGCGTGGAAGATCTTTCTGCCGATCCAGAGCCAGCGGGTGTCGTAGTGGGCCGCGATGCTGCGCAGGTGGACCCGGGCCAGGCGCTTGAAGTGATCCACCGGTTTGTCGCTGGTCGCGACGGCGGCCTCGATTTCGGACTGTACCTCGGGATCGCGCAGCACCCGACGGACTACGGTTTCGTAGTGCGGGAGCTGGGGGCCGGCCAACACCCGCTCATCGTCGTCGATGCGGCGGTTGACCTCGTGTCTGGCCTTGCGGGCCAGCAGCTCGTCGTCGGCCTGCGGGTGGGCCTCGCACATCTCCCTTAGGTTTATCGCTTCGCCCACGCGCACCGTGGCCTGGCGCATGGTGCCGAGCAAGACCGATAGGCGGCGCAGGCGGCCCGGGTTGCGCCGGTCGCCGAACAGCCGGTCGGTGAGGGTTTTATTTCGGGAGCCGCCGCGGCTGGGATCGGACAGGACGTGGGGGACGAGGAAGATCGGTCGGTCGGAGACGCGCTGGGCGGCCACCAGGGCCCGCACGTAGTCGTTGGGTGGCTTGCGGCCCGTGCCACCGGCGGAGCGCGGGGTGGGCAGGAACACGAAGATCGGCTCGGCGCGCAGCACCACGTCGGCGACCTCCGCTTCGCCGCGGGTGGGTGGGCGGTCGCCAAAGCGGATCCGCCAGGGGCCGGTGAGCGGTATGCGCCGTTGCAGCCAGAGCTTCCAGAGGCGATCGATCGGTTGCCAGAGCAGAAGGTTGACACCGGCCACCAGGGTCGCCAGCGGCAGCCCGAGACGCGCCAGGGTGCGATTGAAATAGAGCGCCAGCAGGGAGGAGGGGGCGCGGGTGATATAGACGATGGTGCCTTTGCGGGAGAGCTCGCGGATGCGCTCGACGGCGGCCTGGGGGTAGTGGATCGGGCCAAAGAGCAGCTCGAACACCAGGCGCGCCACGCCACCGTAGTGGCGGTGCATCGCGGACCGCGACAGTACGGGCTTTTCGCCGGTGTCTCGCTTGGAGTCCATGGCAGCCGTCGAGGGTCAGAAGGGCAGGTTGAGATCGAACTCGAGTCCAAAGACGTGGGTCAGGATGAGGTAGATCAGGCTCGCCGACAGGAAGAACATGGCGAAGCCGTAGAGTCCAAAGGCGAGCAACCCGGCGAGCACCAGGCCAGCGGCGATGGCGACCAGCGGCTCGAGGTAGCGGCGCAGGGAGACCGGGGTGGGTCCCAGGTTGGGCCGCATAAACGTGGCGAGGGCGTGGGACTCTCCGTTTTGCGCGTCGAAACGCGCCCGCGCCCGGTCCGCTTCGTCACGTAGGCGCGCGCCGAGGTCGCGAAGTCGGTCGCTCAGGCCACCCAGCTCGTCCTGGATACCCATGGCTCACTCACCGCCGGTTGGCTTCGCGCAGCCGGCTGGTCAGCACCTGGATGATGCCCAGGGAGATCTCCGGCTTCTCGGCCAGGATCTCGTGGAAGTCATCGCGTTGGATTTTTAGCAGGGTGATGTCGGAGAGTGCCGTGATGCTCGCCGAGCGCGGCTCGGCGTCCAGGATGGCCATCTCACCGAAGCACTGTTTCATGCCGAGCTCGGCGAAG
>JAUUZB010000366.1 GCA_030590185.1 Deltaproteobacteria bacterium | reverse complement strand
GTCATGTTCACCACACGGTTTGGCAACGACGCGATGCTCTTTCGGCTCGCCGCGCAACTAGAAGAGGCACGGTCGTGGTTTAGCCGGCGACCGCCGATTTGCTAGGAGGGTTGGACTGGGCTTTCTGAAACCGCTCATCGGGGCGAGGCAATCGAGCTCTGGCTTTGGGCTCCAATCTCCAGGTTCTGGATTCGAGCTCTGGCTTTGTCGTGCGGCGGCATCAGCTACTTTTCTTTTTGGGCGTCATGGTCGCAGCCTTACAGGAGAGCGACCTCACCATGCGCGAGTTCGCCGGGCGTCACGGTTTGCCGCAAAAACGGCTCGGGCGGTGGTCGTGCAAGCTCCGCAAGAACGCCAAAGCGCGGTCGGAAGAACTTCTTGTTCGCGTATCCGTATCCCGTGGGTTCGGTGGGTTTCGTCGACGGCCCGTTTTCGCTTCGGCCTTGGCGCCGTGGGTTTGGTGGGGCGCTCGGCGGCTATCGGCGAGGCACTGGATTCATCCGTTTCTCTCGATTCGGATCACAAGTCCTCGGAATCTTTCAGGTTGACGTTCGTCCGGACGGGTTGGCGTGAGATTTGCTTTTCCTGGGGCAAATACAATTTCCCCAGGGGTGCATCATGCGTGCGATCGGACTTGCGTTGTGTCTCGTCATTCTTCTTCCCTCGGCTACGGCCCACGCGCTCGAAAACCTTCCTTTGCCCAGCAGCAACATGGACTTCTCGCTGGATGGCTACCTGTACCCGGTTGCGTTCGGGATCGCCGTCGGTCTGCCTGCGATGGTGGTGTTCGCGATTGCGGAGATAGGGCTCGCGGAGCTAGAACGCAGGCCGCCTACAGCGTTTTCTGTCGCGGAGATTGTTTTTGGTGGCGTGATGGTGGCCTGCGGAGGGGCGATGCTGGGAACGGCGGCTGCTGAGGGACAGCCGGACAGCCGCAGGGATCGGATGGCGTTCAGCGCCATTCCGTTTGCGGTCGGCGCCGCCTTCGCCGGCCGCGGGTTGTGGCAGCTGTTGGCCGACTCCGACGCGACGGACGAGGCGAGCACCATCGTCGAGCCCAATCTCATGGTGAGTGGGGACGGCGCCATGATGTCGTTGAGCTTGAGATGGTGAGCGAACGAGAAGCGAGCCCCGAGGGCGATCGGGTAGCCAGGGACAGTCTCCCATCCCCAGCTCCCACACCACCGTGCGTACGGTTTGAGGATGACAGGAGGCTCAGGGGCAGGTCACCGGAGTCAAAGTTCTCTCATAATTGCCGATGCATCTGTACGTCCCTCCGCCAGCCAACGTTCCGTCGAGCTCATTGTACGCCAGGGCGACGGTGGGACCGGCGACGACATCGATCGCAGTGTCAGAATTGTTGCCCCAGGCCACCTTGCTCTGAAGGAGCTGGAGGAGTCCACCACCCCCAGCCGTAAACACGATGCCGGTCTTGGTGCTGCCGCTCAGAGAGGTGATCTCGATCCCTCGCAGCATTCCTCCGCCAGAGACCTTGAGCGCCACAGAGGCGTTCTGAGTATTTGAGTCGTAGAAGCGGGTCCGCTCGATCCTCGGCCAATCCCCTACCACGATCTCCGTGCTGTCGAAGCTGGACAGCCGGAGCTCGCTATTCTCGATCACGAGAAAGCAGCCATCAGGGGCGTTGATCGCACGGCCCGTGGCCGCGGCACGGCCGGAGCCATTGATTGTGATTTTGGAGTCGCGAACAACGACCGTCCCGTAGCTGGCGGTCGTCCGCGCGCAGGTAATGCCCGCGTCCGTGTGTGAACTCTCGACCGTCAACCCCTCGAGGATCAAGCGCCCACTCTCCACGCTGAATACGGCCGCCCCGGCCGGGAGAGCCGAGCCCACATAGATCGTCGTGCGTGAGTTGTTGCCAGTCACCTTGTAGTCGGTACCAGCGCCGCGTATGCGGACACTGGACGCTATAACCGCCGTCGTCGACAATTCGTATCCCCCAGGCCCGAGTACGATATCGTACTCGGGTGTGCCGGCTGTCGCCGCGTCTTCCAGCGCCTGCTCCAACTCGGCGCCGTTCTTTGGGTGAATGGTGTTGACGGGAACGGCCGCGTTCACCTCGTCCACCAAGGTGGCGAAGTTCTCGTTGACCTCTGCTGCCACCACAGGTGTGCCGGCGCTGAATTGGTTGGGTACCGAGACCAGATTGCCCGCGAGCGCCACGAAACCGAAGAGCACGAGTATCCCAGTGATAAATGATGCACGCATCGTCTTTCCTCCCAAGTAAATTACTGCCAGATACCGGAGTCCCAGCTCATTTCGTCCCAGAGGTTGCTCGCCCCGCCAGTCCCGCCAGTCCCAGCAGTCCCGCCAGTCCCAGCAGTCCCGCCAGTCCCGCCGGCTCCACCACTACCATCGTCCCCTCCCGAACCACTGGCGCCACCACCGCACCCCGCGAGCAGTAGTAGCGTCAAAAGTAGGACGCCAATCGAGAGTCTCATCGAATTCCCCCAAAAAATTGGTAGGTCCGCATATTCGCCCAAGGTCCGGTATCGATCAATCCCAACCGCGAATAAGGGCACAGCGCAAACAGGTGCTCGAGCAGCCGAGCAGTCGAAAACGACCTAGTACTTCAGACCATCCCTCGCGGGATGCGCCCTTGCGCGTTGCTAGCACTTCACCGCCATCAGGTTGTGCAGGGGACTTTCACCCCCGAGTTATTGGATATGCTCGGCTCACCGCTCGGACCTCGCTGCGCTCGGACCTCGCTCGCTACGCTCGTTCGATCATATCTCTCGCCCTCCTCACGGTCCGCCTAACGCAGTCGGAATCTGCCAGCTGTGGCACCGCACCCCGCCTGTGCTACAAAGCCGCATGACGCCATCCCGTGCCCCCACCGCTCGCCCCGCAGTGAACCCCGCGCCCTGGGCAGGTCCCCTGATCGCCTGCGGCTTGGCCCTGGCGCTCGCCTGGCCCGGTGTGGCGTGGGCCAATAAAATGGCGGTGGTACCCCTGCGCGCTGGCGCGGGCGCGAAGGCTGCGCTGGCCGGTTCCTTGAGTGACGTGGTGGTGGCGGAGCTGCGGCGCAACGCCGGGGTCGAGATCCTCACCAGCGAGGAGATCTCCGCCATCCTCGGCCACGAGAGCGACAAGGCGATGCTCGGCTGTGATGAGATCAGCTGTCTGGCCGATCTCGGCGGCGCCCTCGGGGCGGATGAGCTGTTGGCCGGGAGCGTGGCCAAGCTCGGCACGAGTTGGATCCTGCACCTCAAGCGGATCGACGTCAAAGAGGTCAAGGTCGTGGCGCAGGTCGACCGGCGCTTCAAGGGCGGCTCCATCGACGACCTGCTCGACGCCCTGCCTGCCATGACCAAGGAGTTGTTGGCGGGTGCACCGCTGGCGGCGAGTGGCGGTGTGGCTGCGGCTGCGGCTGCGGCACCCTCGGCGCCAGTGTCCGTCGGTCCCATCGGCAGCGCCACCAAACCATCACCGGTGCAAGAGGTGCCGCTAAAGAACCCCAAGGAGGGTGAGGGGCTCGTCTTGTTCTCCGACGGCCAGGGTCGTTACCTCGCCCACAACCCCGCGCTGCTCAATCGCTCGCCGGTCTTTTTTGGCGATGCCAACAAGCTCTACAAGCAGCGCACCCAGTCGACCGGCCGTAGCGGCAAGGGGTCCTACTCGATCACCGTCTGGGCGCCTCGTTTCTCGGAGGGCTACAAGCGGCAGTTCTACGTCAAGGATGGCGTGTCGACCCGCCGCTGCGGAGACGTCAAGACCGTGCTTCAACCGGTGCCGGCGGCCAAGGCTGCGAAGATCCTAGCCGGCGCCAAGCTGCTCGAACAACGCTGGGTGCGCGGCGTCACCTTCTTCGCCATGGACTCGGAGCCGCGCTACTACGTGCTCGACAAGGCGCTCGAGCCGCGCAACAGCCAGGACTACCGGCTGTACGTCGGCGCCAAGGGGGCCCTGCGCTTCGTGGAGGTCACCGATGTTTCCCTCGGCTCGGGCAAGAAAGGGAGATACGTCACGGCCGAGGGCCAGCTGGCGGTTGACTACAAGGTCACCACCTGGACCCCCAAGGGTGGCGCGGCGATCGAGTTGCAAGTGCTGTCGCACTTCTCGCGGGCCAAGGATATCTACACGGCCTTTGGGACGTACGACGAGAAGATGCTCGGGACGATCTGCGATCCGCCCCTGTGAGGTGGTGGCCTAGGGCACCTTCTCCACGAGCCGCGAGCTGAGGCCCCGCCATGCGCTTTGAGATCAAAAAGCCGGCGCCCGCGGAGCATCCGCACCCCACCATCGAAGCCGGGCTCGAGATCCCAGCCACCTACGAGTTTCCGGATGAGTGGCAGATCTACCCGGAGACCCGGCCGGATCACCTGAGCATGGCCTCCCATCTGAACGGCGGCCCGGCGCCGCGGCGTTCGGACTTTCGCATGCTTCAGGTTGGCTGTGGCAGCGGCGCGAACCTGATAGCCCTCGCCTTTTACAATCCCCAGGCGAGCTTTGTCGGTGTTGACCCTTCGGCCGCCTGCATCGCCGAAGCGCAGCGGCGGGCTGGGGTGATTGGCCTCGCGAACGTGCGGTTCGAAGCGGCGCCGTACGGGTCGGCGGGGGAGGGGCTGGCTGCGGGGGGGGCCTTCGAGTACGTGATCGTGCAGAGGGTTTTGACCTGGGTCGACGACGCGGTTCGGCAGGCGTTATTGGCCCTCTGCGCGGAGCGTCTGACGCCGGATGGGCTGGGGGTGATGGAGTACGATACCCTGCCCGGTTGGCGGATCCGTGAGTCGACGGCGCTGAAGCTCGTGCATCGGTTGAAGAGGCGAGAGAGCCTCGAGCAAACCATCGACCGCACCCGGGCTGAGGCCGCCGAACTCCTGGCGCGGGATCGTGGGCTGGATCGTGCATCCTTCACGGATCTAATGAGGGGAGATCTGGAGCTGGTGGCTGAGGGCAGTCCGGCCCTGGTCTATTGGTACTACCTCAATCCGGCCGCGGCGCCGATCAAGCTGCAGGACTTCGTGCAAATGGCGGCTTCGGCCGGTCTGCGCCACGTCGCCGATGCCACCTTCGGGCGGCCGTGGGCGATTTCCCCGCGGCCCCAACCGGTCAACCTCGCCACGACGTCGATCTCGGGGATTGCCTACGATCAGATGCACGACAACTTTTCGTTTCGGCGCAACCGCGCCTCAATCGTCTGCCGCAGTGGGTGGGAGCCGGATGGTTCGCAGGACCCGTCCGAGCTGCCCGGCAGCCACCTGGCGAGTAGCGCTCGCCCCCGCTCGTCCCAACTGGACCTCACCCCCGGCGTCTCGGAGACCTTTGCCAGCGAGGGTGGGGACGAGCTGACCAGCGACGACCCGGCGATCAAAGCGGCGTTGATGGTACTGAGCCGTCACTGGTCCCGGGGACTCCCCATCATTCGACTCGCGGCTGAGGTGAACGACCTGGTCGGCGATTCCGCCGCTATCGGCAACGGCGCTACC
>JAUUZB010000810.1 GCA_030590185.1 Deltaproteobacteria bacterium | reverse complement strand
GGATGGACAAGCCTCAAGCCTCAACCCTCAAGCCAAGAAAAAGGCCCGGGCGTGAGCCCGGGCCGGGGTTGAATGAAAACGCGTCAGATCAGAACGACCAGCGTAAGCCGAGGCGCATGCGCCAGCGCGAACGGAGCTGGTCGATGGTATAGAGGTCCTCGTCCGCGTCGGTGACGATGTCGGTCAGCTCGTAGATGGGAAGGCCGTCGTCGGTGACGCCCTGGTACTCAATCGGCGTCAGGGTGCCGAACGGGACGTACTGCACGTGCCCGGACTCGTCGTCGAAGAGGTTCCAGAAGTTGAGGATGTCGAGGGAGATCTGGAGCGACGAATTGCCGGGAATCGGGATGTTCTGGCGGATCGCGAGGTCGGTCTGGGTGATCCACGGCGCGGTGTACGGGTTGCGCGGCGTGACCTTGCCCATGAAGCCGCTGAGGCCGGTTCTCTGGATATAGTCCTCGAGCTGGTCCCAGGTGCCGTTGGTGATGACCACGTCGTCCGGCCCCGAGGGCACGTAGATCGGGTCGTTGCTAGTGTAATAGTCCTCGTTGATCGATAGGTAAGGCCAGCCTGCATCGTAGATGCTCATGTACGGCCGGCCGCTCTGGTGGTTGTAGATCGCCGACACCGTTGTCGACCACCTCGATCCGCGGTTGATCTCGTAGTTGAGGTTGATCATCACACGGTGCGCGATTTCGAAATCGGAGGTCGAGAGGCCGGCGTTGTTCGGGTCCAGGGCCTCGTTGTACTGCCAGTTGGAGACCGCACGGCTCGAGGTGGCGTCGTTGACCACGTTGGACTCGCCGTAGGTGTAGGAGGCGATGCCCCAGAAGGGCAGCCGTCCGTAGGGCAGCTCGACCTTGAAGATGGCGTTGAGGGCGTCTCCCTTGTCGGTGTTGCGCAGGTAGTAGACGCCCGAGCCGCCGGTCACCTCCTCGTAGATCGGACGGTTGTCGAAGGGCAGGAAGTCGCCAGTCTGCTCGATGTTGAGGTTCGCGTAGTCGACCTCGTTGGTGCTTTTGGCGTACATGACCTCGGCGGTGGCGACCAGGTCCCACCACGGCAGCCGCTGGTCGTAGGCGATGTTCGCGCGCCAGGTCTGCGGGAAGTTGAAGTCCGGGTCGACGACGTTGATATCCCCGATAGAGCTGCCGCCGATGTCGGTCGGCTGGTTGTGGGGGTCGGGGTTGAAGGGGATGTCGCCGCGGGCGTAGAGTGAGGTCTGGCGGGTGCCGGTGCGCGCGTAGTTGTTGGAGATCCACACGTAGGGCGTGCGCCCGGTGAAGAGCCCGGCGCCGCCGCGCAGCTGCTTGGAGCCGTCGCCGCCGATGTCCCAGTTGAAGCCGAGGCGCGGCGACCACAGGTAGTTCCCGTCCGGGGTGACGTCGGTGCGCACACCGTAGGTCTCCTCGACGAGCGGGTTGTACTCAGGCGTGTCGGGGAAGAGGGGCACGTCGACGCGGAGACCGTAAACCAGGGTGAAGTTCGACTTCATGCGCCAGGTGTCGCCGGCGTAGAAGCCGAGCTGGTAGGTGCTGAAGCTGTCGTCCGGATCGCTGGGATCGACCGGGTAGGTGTAGCCGTACTGGTAGGCGTTGCCGGCGTAGTAGTCGTCGAGGCTGTCGAAGCGGTAAGCGCCGAAGCCTTCCTGGATGAATAAGTTCCTGAAGGAGTAGATCTCGTTGTGGGTGCCGATGACGATCTCGTGGTCGCCGGCGAAGAAGGTGAAGTCGTCGGTGATCTCGATGATGTCATAATCGACCGCGTTGTTGGTCGAGAAGCGCTCGGCGCCGGCTTCCCAATAACCATAGCCAAAGCCATAGATCCGGACATAGGGGAACTCTTGGGCGTTAGTGGCGCGGCGGTCTTTGATGTCCTGGTAGGTGACGCGCAGCTCGTTGAAGTTACTGTCGCCGAAGACTGCGTTCCACTGCGCCACGAAGGAGTTGGTCTCGTTCTTGAAATCGTAACCGTTGTTGGGCCATTCGTAGTCATAGTCGCTGGGACGGTTGATGAGGTTGGCGGCGTCGATGTAATTGTAGCGCGCGATGATGGAATTGCTCGGGTTGAGGTTCCAGTCGAAGCGTACGAAGAACTTGTCGCTGGGTCTCTCGCGGGTCTGCTCACCCATACCGCCGGGGTCGTAGCCGTAGTTGTCGATGTTGAACTGGCGGAACTCCTCGCCCTCGGCGAGGTAGTCTCCGTCGCGCCACGCCTGGCCGGTGGAGCCGTCGAGCGAAAACCCGGTCGGGGTGTCGTAGGTGGTATGGCCGTAGCTGGTGAAGAAGAAGAGCTTATCGGTGATGAGCCGCCCGCCGAGGCTGAAGCCGTACTCGTTGTCCTCATAGGTCCCGAATTCGGGGAAGTCGTCGGGGCCGCTGCCGACCCAGTCGTCGCTCGAGTAGTAGCCGAAGACGCCGCCGTGGAGCTCGTTGGTGCCCGACTTGGTGATGATATTGACGCTGCCGCCGGTGAATCCGCCCTGGCGGACGTCGAAGCTCGAGGTCACGAGCTGCACCTCCTGCACCGCGTCGAGCTGGATCGGCTGGGTCCCGCTCTGGCCGCCGGGGGTGCCGCTGTCGGCGAGACCAAAGACGTCGTTGTTGACCGCGCCATCGATCGAGATGTTGTTGTAGCGCGGGTTGCGGCCCGACACCGAGAGCGCAGTCGGCTCGCCGTCACTCTCGCTGTAGGTCGAGAACACCGGGTTTGTGCGCGCCATGTCGTAGACGCTGCGCTCGATGGTCGGCAGGGCCTCGATCGAACCCTGCGAGACCGAGCTGCCGACGCCCATCTTGGTCGGGCTGATGAGCGGGCTGGACTCGGCGGTGACCATGATCTCGCCGGTCGCGGCCTCGAGCTGGAGACCGACCGTGAGATGGGTGTTATCACCGAGGCGGACAGAGACATCGGACATGGTCTGCGTCCGGAAGCCGGCAAGGCTCACCACCACCGCGTATGGGCCGCCGACCTTGACATTGGCGATCCGGAAGCGGCCCGCAGCGTCGGTGACGGTCGCGTAACGATTGCCGGTGGCGGTCAGCGTCGCGACCACGGTGACCCCGGGAATGGCTTCCTCGTTGGGATCCACCACCACGCCGGATAGAGAGCCGGTGGTCACCCCCTGCGCCTGCACGATGCCTGCGCACATCACTCCACACATCAGTAGGAAAAAACACTTCCTCATGATCCGATCCTCCCTTCCACCTCATCTTTTTTTCTGTCCAGGACTATACCACCCTCACACACCATTGGAGAGGTGCCCAGCGACTCCGTCTCAAAATCGAAGTGAAAGCTGCCCGGACCCGTGCCGAACGCCCGCGCAACCCGAAATTTTCGCAGAAAAGGGTGGGTGAAAATTCAGAATTGAGCCTCTTGCGATTCTCGGAAATACGCGGGCGGTGGAAAACCCCGCCCGTACGGTTTTCTTTGGAGGGGAGGGGTTTATCCCCTCCCTTGCGTGGATTGTTTCCACGCCAATCCGTTCATCCCAAGGATATGCAG
>JAUUZB010000306.1 GCA_030590185.1 Deltaproteobacteria bacterium | reverse complement strand
GATGACGCCGTCCCGTATCTGGTGCCCTTGGCCGACGGTGTCGACCCCGCCCTGCCGGCGCCGCCCTTGACCGACGAAAAAGCGGTGAGGGCCTTCATCGAGCAACCACCAAAGGTCTACTGCAACTGCACCGACGAGCGCATCCTCGCCGAGGTCCTCAATGAGTACGATCTCGAGACCGGCGACTTCTTCCGCTGGAAAACCCGGCTGACCGCCGAGGCCGCCACCGCCTTGGTGGAGGAGAAGCTGGGGGTTGAGGTTGGGCGGATCATCGCGCTGGAACCGGTCGAGCGCGGCCTGTCCGGGAGGTTGACCCGGCTGCGCATCGTGGGCGAAGCGGCCAGCCTGGTGGTCGGCAAGGAGCTCGAGATCCGCCGGGCCCTATCAACCAGCCATCTCTACAGCTCAGCTTTTGTCGTCGACCCAGAGGGGCCGCCCGAACGGCCGGACGCCTTCGTGCTGCGCGGCGCGGGCTGGGGGCACGGGGTTGGTATGTGTCAAATAGGCGCAGCCGCCATGGCGGCCGCTGGGAGCGGCTACGAGGCGATCCTGGCCCACTACTACCCGGGGACCCGGTTGGCGCGGTTGTACGGGTAGGTGCGGGGCCGCGGTCGGTTAGAAGCGGCCCTCTACTGAAAACACCAGGGCGTGGATGTTGCGCACCGCCTCGTCGTCCCAGTCCATGATGAACACGCCGGCGCCCTCGCCACCTTCGACGAATTCGACCAACTTGGCGCGGTTGTGGTCCATGGTGAAGGTGTACTCCACCATCGCCGACACCGACTCTGATACCTCCGCCTTGATGTTCCCCTTGACGAAGAACATGTCGGCCGCCTCCTCGCCCGGCGGGAGGTCGTTGCGGGTGCGGTCAAAGGCGTAGGAGAGGGTGTTGGAGGTGATGCGGTCCTTGAACACCGAGACGTAGTTCTGGCCGCCCTCTTCGATGGTGTAGGTCGCCGGCATCTTCACGCCGAACCCGGCACCAAACCAGAAGATTGAAAAGTGCGCGTCGGCGTGGACCGTGCCGGCTATTTCCGGGCTGGTGTCGGCCAAGGAGGTGGCAGTCTCGAAGGGAATGACCCCGGGGGCATCAAAGACCAGGAAGGACAGGGTCCGGAACGTAAACAGCCCCATCAAGCGGAACATCCTGAAACGTCCGGCCGCTCCCACCGCGAAACCGTGGGCATCCTCGACCGCGGTTCGAGGCTCAACGACATCACCGTCCTCGAACGCCAGGTAGTCGCCGTTGCCCAAGAGCTGAGCTAGGTACGTGTATTCGGCGCGGACGCGGAAGGCCCAGTCCCCTTCATAGGATGGGCTCATCCATTCCCGGCTCTGATAGGCGTTGATGCCGAGCGGGTCGCCGATCGGCTCGCCCAACGCATACTCGGCGAAGAGGTTCAAACCGTAGGCGTTGATCTGGTCATCGCCGGGGTCGTCGAGCATTTCGTCGTCGATCACCGGGTTCTCTCCCTTGTCGACAACAGCGGCCTGGACGTGGGCCGACAGGCCGTGCAGGTCCTTGAGCGCAACCCCCCCAAACCCGCTGTAGACCGTCTCCTTGGGCACGAACTCCGTGTTGAGCTTGTCCTTGATGTCCTGGGCGTGGGTCTTGAACCCGCCGTAGACCGAGATCGGGCCGTGGCCGTAAAGGAACTGGAAGCCGGGGATAGCCGCGCTCTTATCGACTTGCGGATAGACGTCCCGGGTGCCCCAGCGCAAACCACGAAAGTAGCCGATGGCGATGCGATCGGCGTTGTAGGGGAAAAGGGTGAGCATCAAGCGGTGGTCCTCAAACAGGGTGTACTCGAGCTCGATGAAGGACTTGTCCTCGACCAAATCGGTTCTCAGGCTGTCGTCGATGTTGTCCATCTTGCTGTAGAGCTTGAACGCTAGGCCGATGCGGGTCGAGAGGTTCTCAATCAAGCCATCCTGCTGGTGGTAGAGCGCCAACCGGGTGGAGGCGGCGGCGGTGTTGGAGTAGCCATAGAAGCGATCGAAGAACTCCTCGTACTCCGGGCGTTGCCCGATGTCGGCGCTCACCGAGTACTGGCTGTCGTCTCGGAGGTTATCGTCACCCATGATGAAGGTGATCCCTGTCTTCGAGAAGTCCGGGAGGATGAAGCCCTCCATGTTCCGCTGAGTGGGTGCGGCATTGCCGCCCACCAGTTGCCCAAGGCCGCCCGTGGTGGAACCCTCCCCTTCACCTCGCTCCTTGGCCAACTCCTGTTGGACCAGGCGCTTGATCAGTGCCTCGAGCTGCTCCGGCGACATGTCCCGCAGGGGCTCGGCCGCGACTTCCGTCTCGACGGCGGCGCCCGCGGCATCTTTGGCGTCCTTCGCTTTCGCATCGGCCTCAACGACCGGGGCTTGGGCCGGTGCACCCTCGGCGGCGGCGGTGATCTCTTCGACGTCACTCGAGGCTGGGGGCTCGCCCTGCGCCCAGACTACGGCGTTGACGGTCAAGATCGCGACGGCGATCAATAGCTGCTTCATCTCTATGACTCCTCTGCTCCACTGTCGGGGGGCTATTCTGCGTAAACTATGTCGTCGATGCTGCGGGGGACTAGAATCCAGGTGGAGGGCCGCGAGCTGCGGTGCTGCTTGAGAACGCCGGTCACCCGGGCCAAGGCAACGCCCTTGCTCGTGATCGGTGAGAAGGTCGGCGCCGTGCTCAAGGTGGTGGCCATGATGAAGGCGCCCTCGCCCGCCCGTTGGAGCGGGAACTGGTAGTGCTCCACAAAGGAGTAGTCGTTCTCATCGAACTCGGCGACCGCCACGTCGGTGACCGTGACCAGGGAGCTCTCGTGCTTCTCGAGCTCCTCCTCGGCCACGGCCGCGGCCGCGTCATCGTCCTCGGCCTCGGCCACAGCGTCCAAAAAAGCGGTGATGTCCTTGGCCGGCGGAATGCGACTGAGATCGACCAACACCGCGCCGCTGCGTGAGCGCTTCGGCTTGAAGGTCGGGAAACTCATCTCGGTAAAACCGAAGAATTCGAACACCGAGCCGTTGACCTCCTCGATGATGCTGCCCGGCTCCAGGGCGTGGTAGGTGGTGGTGGCGTCCGACGCAACGTCATCCACGTAGGGCGTCGAGTAGGTGTAGAGGTACAATGCCCCGTACTCGCTGGCGCTGGGGTCCCGCAGGTAGAGGCCACCCTCGATCACCGCGATCGTCACGAAGTCGCGGCCGGTGAGGTTCAGGTTGCGCTTATTGAAGCGGGAGATGAACCCGGTGTGGGCGTTGCCGTCGTGGGAACCTTGGATCATGGCGATGGTGGCGGGCGGCAGGTAGATCGACGTGGAGAAGCCGAGCTTGCCCGTGTCCCGCCAGGTGGCGGTGCCGTCAGTGTCGGTCCAGGGCTCCACCTCGTGGGCCGTGACCACCTCGCGGTCGGCGCCGTAGCGAAAGCCCACCGGCACGTTTTCGGCCAGGCCATCGACCAGCTCGATCCGGCTGACGGTGGTGAGCTGCGCCGACTGCAGGCGGAGCTCGATCACCCCGTTGAAGTCCTCGTGGGTCTCGTGGTCGTGGTCGCGGGCCGTGACGTCGACGGTGAAGTTGTACTCGCCCGCCAGCGGCAGGGGAGTGATCTCGGTGCCGAGCTCTGGGTCCCCCACAAATGCGACCTCTAGGTAGGCCATCCCGGTGTTCACCGGTGCCTCGCCCTTGGTGCTGACACAGCCGCCTGCCCAAAGGAGGAGGGCAAGAGATCCGATCACCGCGATGGCTGGGATACGCAGGTTCATCATCGCCTCCTAATTCCTCATCTCGATGCGTTTCTGGGAACCACCGAGTCCGGTGGTGAAGTCCATCGGATCGATTTCTCCCTTGGCCTGGAAGAACTCGACCACCGCGTCGCGCAGGGAGACCGAGGTGTCGAGGCGGGTGGTGTTGCGCTCGAGCATGTCGAAGCCGGATCCGCCGCGACCGACATAATCGTTGGTCGCCATTTTGAAGATCATGTTCGGTTGGAGCAGCTCGTAGTCGTCGACGATGACGGTCGAGCCGATCTCCAGGTGCTGGGTGAGGGCGTAGGAGTTGTAGCGCTCGACCAGCTCCGGCTCCGGGCTGCAGTCCATGATGATCTGCATCCCCGAGACCTGCACCTGGGTCTTGCAACCGCGGCTCGAGGAGCGGCGCGCCACGTAGTCGAACAGCTCCTTGATCTCCTTGCCGGACAAATACAGCGTCACGATGGTGTTCTCAAACGGGAAGACCTCGTAGAGCTTCGAGTAGGCGATGTCGCCGGTGGGGATATCGGCGCGGATACCGAGGCTGTTGGTCATGGCGAAGTGCGAGCGGGAGAGCTCGTGCTGAATCATGGCGTCGGTGAGGATGTTGCCGAGCGGTGAGTCGCCGCCGTTCGCATCGACCCGCTTGATGGTGGAGCTGGTGCGGCCGACGACCTTGTTCAGATCCTGGGCGTAGGCCAACCCCTGGATATAGGGATAGAGGATGGCGTTCATCTGCGGGTCCTCTGGGACGGCGTCGGTGATGGCGTGGGTTTGGTAGCGGTGCCAGACCACCTTCTTATCGGCCACCATCACCTCGAGCTCGGCCAACACCTTGTAGTTGACGCCGCTGTGCACCACGAGCACCTCGCGGCCGTCCGGGGCGAACATCACTTTGACCGGGTCGAGGATGACGTGGTGGTGACCGCCGAGGATGATGTCGACCCCGGTGAGCGTCTCGGCGAGCTCAAAGTCCCCGTCGAGCCCCTGGTGGGTCAACAGGATGATCACGTCGACCTGAGGTCGCAGCATGTCGACGTAACGTTGGGCGATGCCCATCGGCTCCAGGGCGTTAAAGCCGAGGCTGCCGCCGGCCTCGTAGATGGAGGTCAGGGAGGAGTCGTTGCCCAACCCGACGATGCCGATGACGAGCTGGCCGCGGCGGAAGATGTAGTACGGGGAGATGATGGCGCGCATCCCCTTGTCGTCTTCCTCGTCGAAAACGTAGTTGGCGGCCATCAAGGGGAAGCCGCCGGACTTTTGATAGACCTTGGCGAGCTGCGCGGCGCCGCTGTCGAACTCGTGGTTCCCCACCGCCATGGCGTCCATGCCGAGCTTCTGGATGGCGCGCATCTCGAGCTCACCTCGATAGAGGTTGTACTGCGGCGCGCCCTGGAAGGCGTCGCCGGAGTCGAGGCGCAGCAGCGCCACGCCCTCGTGCTTGGCCATGATCTGCTTTTGGAGGGTGGCCGCCCGTGCCACGCCGCCTGTGTTGATCAAGCTGGGCCGGTAGTCGCCAAAGTCGCAGTGCCCGTCCCGGTTGTTGTCCTCGGAGGTTTGGCGTGCCGGGTTGTAGACCGCGGCAAAGGCGAGGTCGTCGTCGAAGTTCTCGCGCAGGATCGGATCACCGACGGCGTCGAGGAAGGTCTGGTTGGTCGAGTCCCAGGGATTGTCGCATTCAAAGTCGTGGTCGCGGTCCCACACCGGGGAGCAATCCGCGAGGCCGCAGAGGTTGTCGTTGTTGCTGTCGTCGCCCGGATCGCAGGTGGGGGTGTAGCTCGCCAACGCCGCGTCGTCCTCCGGCAGCTGCTGGTCCCAGCAAAAATAGACCCGCTTGTTTTCCCCCTCGGCGGCGCAGGCGCCCCCATCGCACTTCTGAGCTTCGCAGTCGCTGATGTCGCAACCGATCACATCATCCACATCCTCGTTGAGGTCACAGATGTTGTTCTTGTTCCTGTCCCAGCAGCGTTGGCAGTCCCGGACGTCGCACACGCCGTCGTGGTTCTGATCCTCCATCCACAGGCCGGGTTGCGCCGAGGCGCGGTCGAGGTAGATGTACTCACCGAAGTCGTAGACGCGATAGGCTTTCTCGATTTCAACTTCGATTTCGCTCTCGACTTCGCCCTCCTCGATCACGCCGTCGCCGTTGGTGTCGAACGGCCCCCCCTTCACGCCATCGCAGTCGAGGTCGTACGACTC
>JAUUZB010000235.1 GCA_030590185.1 Deltaproteobacteria bacterium | reverse complement strand
GAGGATCAGTACTCGATCGGCCTCGGAGTGTTGGCCCGGGTCTTCTCCCCCCGCTCCGACGCCCTGTACGGTCTCAATTTCTACGGCAAGCTCAGCGGTCGCCTCGAGCTCCAGCGCGCCTCAGAGGGCGCCAAGGCGGTCACCGGCTTTGGCCAGAGCGAGGAGACCGCCACCCGTGGCGCGATCTTCTTCGGCGCCGGCGCGGAGTTTGCCCTCGGACCGGGCGCCATCCTGCTCGAGCTCAACTTCGCCTGGGCGCCCCTCGAGCACCAGCTCACCGGCGAGGTCGGCACCGGGGGACTCGGGGTGGTGGCTGGCTACGCCTTCTTGTTTGGGGGAGGCTGAGCCGCCCCCGGTTGGACCGGCCCCGGGAGCTCCCCGGCCGCCGGCAGCCACGAGTCCACTTTTCATTGAGCTGACCCGGCTAGGGATGCACAATCCCCGCTGCCCATGATTGGTATCCTCACCGTATTGCTCTGCGCCGGGTCTACAGGTGGCGCCGGGGCCCTCGAACTGAGCGTGGAGCCGGAGGGGCTCGTCGACCGTGGCGACGTGCGGCTCGTGATCCGCGCCGACGGCGCGCGCCCCGCTGATTTGATTCTCCTGGTCGAGGCGGGTGAGATCAGCGCCCTCACCGCCCGTGACTCAGATTGGGTCACGAACTGGCGGGTACCCGTACCAGCGACGCCGCGTCGATTGGCAGCCGGGGTGGTCGATCTCCGCACCGGCGAGGTCGCCTTCACGACCCTGGCCGTGGCCCGGCGTTTGCGCCTGTTGGTCAAGGCGGAGCCGGGCTCAACGGTGGAGCTGCGCAGCAGCGAGGGAACCCTGGGGAGCGCCCAGGCCGAGGCGAGTGGCCGCGCCCAGCTCACGGTCCCGGTCCCCGCTGGCATCGGTGTCGAGGCGGTGATTCGCCGCAACAACGGGCCCGGGGGTGACGTCGAGCAAGTACAGCAGCTCGGCCCCCGGGACGCCCTACGGGTGTGGGGACTGCGCGCCGCGCGGGAGGACCTCGGCGCTCACCTGGTGTTGTACCGGGACTCCGGGGCGCCGGTACCGGCCGGCTGCGCCGTGGAGGTGGTGACCGCTGAGACTGGCGAGGCGGAGGCCATCGTGCCGGTGGTCGGCGGGTCAACCCTGGTGTTTCGCGTTGATCTCGCATCGGGCTCCACACCGACCGTGCTCACCATCCGAGCGACCTGCGGCGAGCTGGCGGTGGAGGAGCGGTTGGTCCTGGCGACCGCGGTCACGCAGGAGTCCGGTTCCGAGGCGGCTGGGGCAGCGCCATCGGATGCCCCTTCGTTTGCCGACCTACTCCTCCCGGACACCCTTGCCCTCGAAGCCGGCGCCTCGTTTCCGCAGGTCTACACTGGGCTCGATACCTTCTTCGTCGTCGGGGCGCAGGTCGGTTTCCTGCTGCCCACGCCCGATCAGCGCCTGGCCCTGGTCGCCGGTGTCGACTACAGCCTGTCCCGGAGCAGCGGCGCTGGCAGCGACAGCCGCTTGCCCGGGGATGGTTCTTACTCCTTCGACCTCACCCTGCACCGTATCCTCTTTGACCTCGGCCTGTTGATCCGGTTCCTACCCCCAAAGAGCGAGCTCAATTTTTATGCGGAGCTGGATGTTCGTATCGCCATCTACCACGCCGAGGTCAGTGGCGAGGCGACCTCCCCCCTAGGCATCGACAAGGACACCAGCTTCGGGGTCGGCGCGGGCCTGGCCGGCGGGGTCGAGTGGGCCCTGGGCCCGGGGGCGCTGGCCGCTGAGCTGGGCATCGGGTTCACCGGGCTCGACCAGAGCTTGACCGGGATCAGCTCCGCCGGCGGCCCGTCCATCCGGGTCGGCTACCACCTGTTCTTCGACTGAAAAACGGGGGGCCCTTAGCCAGGCTCCTCCCCGGGATCCACCCACTCCCACTCCATCTCGATCGGTGTGCTCGGCGCGGTCGGGACCGCGGGCCGCGGCGTCGCGGTCTCGAGGGCGAGGCGCAGCTCCTGTCGGCGGCTCAACACGTCCCGGACCAGCGCGACGATCTGACCGGCGTCCGCCTCGAGGTCCAGGGCGAAGGTGAAGCGGCCGTCCGGACCGACCTTCACCCGCTCGCCGTTGATGCGCAACTCGGCGCCGACGTTGGTCTCACCGCTCAGGTTGACCGTGACCGTGCCCTTGGGCAGCGGCGCCACCCGGTCCATGGCCAGCTCCAGGCTCGCCGGGATCGGGCGGGCCTCGCCCATCAGACCCGGGCGCAGATCGATGAGGAAACCGGCGTTGAGCTGTTGCTCGTTGACCGCCACCGTGCCCGCCGCGCAGGCCACGGCGGAGGTGCCCTCTGGGGCGTGCAGCAGGCGCGCCTCACCGAGCTCGATGCGGACCGTGTGCAGGGCTCCGCGCAACCGCAGCTCCAGGGGCGAGCGGCCATCCGAGGAGGCCGCGACCAGGCCATGCTCGACCAACAGGGAGGCAAACCGTGGGTTCACCGCGATGACGCCGATGCGACTCTGCTCCTCGAGGGTCACTTCGACACCCTTGCCCAACGCCAGGGTCAGCTCGGCCTCGGCCTCGGTTTCGATGCGGCTGTTGGCCTTGACCACGTCACCGACAAAAGCCTCCCGTCGCACGCCAGCGCTCTCCACCCACACCTTGCCGTTGACCGCGGTGGCCACCATCCAGCGTGGGGCGATGGTTGGCGCGTCATCACCCTGGCGCTGACCGGCGCCGCTCCACCACAGCAAGCCGGCGAGCACGACCACGGCCACGATTGCGGTCACCGCCACCGGCGCGAGCAGCCAGGCCCGGAGCGGGGCAGGCCGTCCGCCGTGCGCGATCAGCTCGCGTTCGGCCGCGGCCACCAGATCCCGCGGTGGCTCGATGGCGGGCAAGCGCTCCAGGGCCTCGAGCAGCGTCTCCCCCTGCTCGATGGCACGCCTCAACGCGGGGTTCACCCGCGCTCCCCGCTCGAGCTCGTCGAGCTCTTGGGCGGTGGCCTGGCCATCGAGGTACCGGGCGAGGGTTGCTTCCCAGTGTTCCTTGTTGGTCATTGCATGGACTCCTCGAGGATCTCCGTGGCCGCGGCGCGTAGCCGCTTGACGGCCCGGTGGACCCGCATCTTGAGGACCGATTGAGGTCGAGCGTAAACCGAGCGCAGCTCCTCGTAGTTGAGGCTCTCGCAAAAGCGCAGCAGCAACAGGGCGCGGTCGTCGGCGGAGACCCGTTGCAGCGCCAGGTTCAGGGACCGAGCGGTTTCCTGACGCGCGGCATGGTCCTCGCCGTCTGGAAAGGCGGTCGCCCACATGGCTTCGGCGCTGTCCGGCAGATCGGTTGGGTACTCGCGGCGCGCCGAGGCCCGGCGGTGGTTGCGACAGACGTTGATGGCGATCTTGATCAACCAGGGCCGGAACGGTCGGTCAGCGTCAAACCTGTGCCGGGATTTGAAGGCCTGGAGAAAGACCTCCTGGGTCAGCTCCGCCGCCTCCGACTCTCGCGCCACCAGCCGTCGCACCAAGGAATAGACGCGGCTCTGGTATTGACGCAGCAGCTCGCCAAAGGCGTCGGTGTCGCCGCGGTGGGCCCGTTGGCGGAGCTCCCGCTCCCACTCCGGGGCGCCCGGGTCTGTGCGTTCTCGATCCACGTGCCTCTTGAGTACCATTGTGCCTCGCAGTCCCCCGGTAACGACCTCCAGCCGACTCAACCGCCCGCCGGTGGCCACAGGCCGAGCCGCTTGGCCCGCCGTCCGAGGGTGACCGGATTGACGCCCAGCGCCATGGCCGCCCGGCGCAGCACGCCGTCGTGCTCCTCCAGGGTGCGCGCGATCACCTCGCGCTCGTAGCTGTCGAGCCTGGCGGTTAGATTCGCCGGCTCGCCAACCGTGGCGCCTGGGCCCCGGCCAGCGAAGTTTGTCGGGAGCAGGTCGCTGTCGATGGTGCGCGCTGCGTCGGCCAGGATCACCGCCCGCTCCACCACGTTGCGCAGCTCCCGCACGTTACCCGGCCAAGGGTGGCGACAGAGCTGCGACGTGGCGGCGGTGCTGAAGCCTTCGACCCGGCGCCCGAAGCTGTCGTTGGCCAGCTCCCGGAAATGCTCGGCCAGCGGCATCACGTCCTCCCGGCGCTCACGCAGGGGCGGTACCACGATGGGGAACCGGCTCAGGCGATAGTAGAGGTCGACGCGGAAGGTGCCGGCCCCGACCTGTTGCGCCCGATCACGATTGCTGGCCGCGATGACGCGCACGTCGACCTTGCGCACGTTGGTGCCGCCCACCGGTCGCACCTCGCTGGTCTCCAGCACCCGTAAGAGCTTGGCCTGGAAGTTGGCCGTGGTGTTCTCGATCTCATCGAGGAAGATGGTGCCGCCCTCGGCGATCGCAAACAGCCCCGGGTGATCCGACCCGGCGCCGGTGAAGGATCCCTTGACGTGGCCGAAGAGCTCGCTCTCGAGCAGGGTCTCGGTGAGGGCGCCGCAGTCCAGGGCCACGAAGGGCGCGTTGGCCCGCTCGTTGAGGGCATGCAGGGTGCGGGCCGCGACCTCCTTGCCGCTGCCGGTCTCACCCTGGAACAAAACCGAAACGCGATGGGGCGCCACGAGTCGGACCGCCTCGAGCATTTTTTTCATCGGCGGGCTATCGCAGCCCACCAGCGCGTCGACCGCGTGCTCGATCCGGCGTCGGGGCCTCGCCCGGGCGCGCTCCCGCAACAGGGCCCGTTCGAGGGCGAGGGCGACCCGGCGCTGCTCGATCCGCACGCCATACTCGCCGCAGGCCGCCGCGACCGCGCTCCTGAGGCTGTCCGGGAGGAGGGGAGGCGCGAGCACGCGAAAGAGCTTGCCGCCGTTCCACAGAGGAACCAGACGCTCGGCCGGGGTCGCCGCCGCACAGAGGACCCGCGGCGCGACTTCGGTGGCCGCGATGCCGGGGGGGAGGGCGGCGTCGCCGGCGGTGATCTGTTCCACCAGGCCAAGGGCGGTCCGTTCGTCGTCGCCGCACACCACCACCGCAGCGATGTCGCCCCGGGCCAGCACCTCCGCGAGGCGGGCGCGGTCCTCGGCAAAGTGGAGCTCGTTTGCTTCGTCGAGGCTGGCGCGGATCACGTTCGTTTCGCTAGGCGAGGCGTGGACCACCGCGACCTGGAAGCGGTAGCCGTGCAAATAGCGCGACAGCAACAGGCGGTCCGCGGCTTCGAGATCTCGAAAGACCACTCCGATCGCCACCGGATGATCCTCGGACGCGGCGCCCGGCTCCGCGGGTGCGTCGTGGCGCCAGGTGACCTCGGTCCGGGCGCGCAGGGTCGACCCGGAGTCCGGCAGGTCGAGCTGGAGCTCGAGAAGGTCCCCCTCCCGGGGCAAGGGCTGGGCCGGGGCACGGCTCGCCACCAAGCCGAGGCCAGACATGCTGATGTTTACCGACCAGCAGCTCGCCAGGGGCGGCTGAGTCACCACCCGGACGTAGAGCGGCATGCGCTGCTCGCGCGGGACCTGCTCGCGTTGCTTCATGTTTGAATCATAGACTACGTTTTCGAATTAGGCGAGGCGCGGTGAACGGCGGAAGATCGAGGAGTTGGGGCCGGCCCGGTTCCTGCAAACGTAACTGCGTGCTGTCGTCGTTCGGTGTTGGGGCAGCTGTCGCGGGAGGATCGGAACCGGCGGTACCGGCGGGGTGCGGGGTGTGTGGGTGGCGTGGCTGGTACCGGCGGGGATGATCTGACGCGTTGCGCCAACTGTTGCCGGGGAAGTGGTGGCGACGCGGGGCGAATTCCATATACCCTTTAGTCCACGATGACAGCGTCTGTGCGCAACACCCCTAGCGTGTCCAAACTCTCCTGTTCTGCGCTGGCCATGGGCCTGTGCGTTGCGACCCTCGTGGGTTGCAGCGAACCCGAACCCCCACCGTACCGGGAAATCGTCGAGCTGCAGGGCGATCACTACGACCGCGGGCTAGCCCACGGCGAACAACTCGGGAGCAAAATCCGCGCCTTCTACGCGCAGATGTTGACCACCTCACTGATGCCCTCACTCGCCCGGGAGAGACCCGCCATCGCCGGTATTCTCTGGGCGTACCAAGATGACGAATACCTGGACGGGCAATTCGGCGAGAGACTGCTGGTCGAGAGTGCCTACGCCCTCGAAGAGTTCATCCCCGAGCATCTCCAACGAGAAATGCAGGGGATCGCCGTTGGCTCCGACCTCACCTACGAGCAGATTCTCGTCCTCAATACCTTCTTTGACTCCGTCCTTGGGGTTCTCGCCCTGCGCTCATTCTTGGCCTACAACGCCGGGCCGAAGATCATCGATTTCGAAATTCTCGATCCGGCGGGCAACTATCCCCTCGCGGTTGATGGCCTGGACAACGACGGTGACGGAGAGACCGACGAAACCGATGAGGGCAGGATTGAGGTGTACGAGCCGAGTCCCCGTGCTCATTTCGATCAACTACCCTCCAATGCCATCATTCGATTCCGACTCGAGGACGTGGACGGCGTTGACCCGGATGAGCTGACGGTGGCGTTGAATGGCGTCGCGTACGACGCCACCTCCTCCGCCGTCAGCGTCGAGGTACTCCACGTCGTCGCACCGGAGGATGTGGGCGACCCCATCGACCCGGAGCTGCCGCCCAACAGCCTTTGGGTCACCTTCACGCCCCCCGGGGG
>JAUUZB010000243.1 GCA_030590185.1 Deltaproteobacteria bacterium | reverse complement strand
GATGGTCCACCCAGATTCCCACCGGATTTCTCGTGTCCTGTGGTACTCAGGAACGGTCTGCGCCACTTTCGATTTCAACTACGGGACTGTCACCCTCTATGGTCGGCCTTTCCAGACCGGTTCGTCTATCTAATCGTGGATCACGTATGACCGCCCTACAACCCCACCTCACCGAAGTGAAGTGGTTTGGCCTAATCCCCGTTCGCTCGCCGCTACTTAGGGAATCTCTGTTGATGTCTTTTCCTCCGGGTACTGAGATGTTTCACTTCCCCGGGTTCGCTTACTGCACCTATGTATTCAGTACAGCATGACAGAAGTTTCCCCCTGCCGGGTTGCCCCATTCGGAAATCCCTGGATCACAGTTTGCTAGGCAACTAACCAGGGCTTATCGCAGCCGTCCACGTCCTTCATCGCTCGTCAGCGCCTAGGCATCCGCCGTATGCCCTTAATAGCTTCAACTCGAATTCTTTCCAGTAGAAGCCATAACTGGTGACACTACCTGTGTCGCCACTCCTCACACTTGAGCATTTTTCTCAGCTTATGCCTGCTGTAAATCATGCGGGCTAACGCACAATTCCAGCTGGCGATTCTCTTCACAAAGGTATTCAGTTTTCAAAGAACAACTCGACGAATCGAGTTCGATCTATAAAGTTCGTGCGAGTTCTGTCGGTGAGCCCCGACGATGGAGCTCCGATGGTGGAGCCGATCGGGATCGAACCGACGACCTTAGGCTTGCAAAGCCCACGCTCTCCCAACTGAGCTACGGCCCCAATGTCGGGCACGGGGATGAGGCCAGCCGGGTAATGGTGGGCCTGGTAAGATTTGAACTTACGACCCCGCGCTTATCAAGCGCGTGCTCTAACCAGCTGAGCTACAGGCCCGTACCTGGTCAGGAAAGCACCGCTTTCCCAAAATCTCGCACGTTTTTACTCTCAAAGAACGTCACACCCTTCGGTGCGGGAGCGCTGATCTACGGTAAACAGCCCTCCCCGTCAACAAAAAAAGCAATCTCAATCAAAAAAAATGCCATTCCCGAATCCAACGAGATCGTGGGAACCTCAGCCGAGCGTCGCCCCGGCCGGGTGTGCCTCTGGCTCGGCGTTGGCCGCCGGTATCCCCGACGTGAAGAAATCCTCGCAAACCCCCCGTAGCTCCCCAATATCGTCGATTCCCATCACCTGCCGACGAAACGCCGAGCCCCGCGGCATGGCGTGGGAATACCACACCAGGTGTTGTCGAAAGGACCGCACCCCGCGCAACTCATCGCCGACGTTGGCGACGTGATCGGTGAGGTGACGCTTGATCAGAGCCCAACGCTCGGCCGCCGTGGGCGGGGCCCGGTCGGCGCTCAACTGCTCGAAAATCCACGGGTTTCCCATCGCCCCGCGACCGATCATCACCGCCGCACAGCCGGTCTCGGCGAGCAGGGCGCGGGCGCGGGCCGGAGTGTAGGCGTCGCCGTTGCCGATCACCGGGATCGGCGATCGCTCCACCAACCGGGCGATCACGCTCCAATCGGCGGTTCCAGAATAAGCCTGCTTGGTGGTGCGCGCGTGGATCGCCACACAGGCCGCGCCCGCGCCGGCGAGACGATCGACGAGCTCCCAGGGCGCGATGCTGTCGTGGTCCCAGCCGCTGCGGATCTTGATCGTCACCGGTATACTGACGCGATTTATCATTGCCGTCACGACCTGCACGGCGCGCTCGGGTTCGCGGGCGAGACCCGCGCCGGCCCCGGTCTTGGTGACCTTACGCACCGGACAACCCATGTTGATGTCGAGGATGTCAGCGCCGAGGGCTTCGGCACGCTCCGCCGCGATCGCCATCGCTTCCGGCTCGCCGCCGAAGAGCTGCACCCAAAACGGCTTCTCGCTCGGGTGATGGCGCAGGTAGCCCTCGGTGCGCCGTTGGCCGTACATCAAGCCCTTGGCGCTGATCAGCTCGGTGGGCGCCGCCGACGCCCCGAGCTCCCGGGCGAGGCGCCGGAAGGGCATCTGGCTGACGCCGGCCATCGGCGCCAGGATCCAGGGGCTGGTGAGCTGGTGGGGACCGATCCGCATCGTGTGCCAATTCAGGACACAGAGCCATCCCTGGAGGCCGGCACGAAGGGCATCAAGTAGGCGCCGTCGTCGGCGATCTCGATCACCACGAGCTCAACGTGGTCTTGATGATGGTTGGACGCTTCCTCGGCGCTGATGCCGAGCCAGGCGCGCAGCAGTTGGCGGTTCGTGCCGCCGTGGGCGATGACCAACACCGTCCCGGAGGGGTGGGCCTCCCGGATGCGTTGGGCCGCTGTGGCCACCCGGGCGTAGTGTTCGTCGGTCGACTCGCCGCCGTCGAGACTATCGGTCGGATCGGCGAGCCGTTGGCGCAGGTCGCAGACGATCCCAGGCTCATCGGCTGAGCGGCCCTCGAAGAAGCCGAGGCTGAGCTCGTCGAGCTCCGGCAGCGCGGTGCTCGGAGACTGGCCAACCAGGGGCGCGGCCGTATCGCGACTGCGCCGCATGGAGCTGGTGTAGATGTGATCGAAGGCGGTGCCGGCGAGGCGTTCAGCGAGCTCGGCTGCTTGGGCGAGGCCGGTGGCGTTGAGCGGCACGTCGGTCGAACCCTGCAAGCGATCCTCGGCGTTCCAGTCGGTCTCGCCGTGGCGGGTGAGATAGATGCGTAGCATGCGGCCCTTGGTATCAAGCGCGGCCCGGCCTCGGCAATGGGCCGAGCGCTGGTTCTCACCGTCCCCGGTCCGCCGCGAGCAGAACGTCCGGCACCGGCTCGGGTGTGCCGTCGGTGGATAGGATGTCGAAGCGCACCCCCACGGTGAGGCCGAACAGCGGGAACGGTCCTAGCAGACCACTCTCCTCGCCGAGGCTGCCCCTGCGCACCACGTAGATCACCCCGGCCTCGAGCCCAAAAAAGAACGGCGCCACGTCGAGCTGGGCACCGATCAGGTGCAGCCCCCAGTGGCTGGTGGGCGCGCCCTGGGCGGTGCTGAGTTGGTAGCGGTTGGCCAGGTACAACCCGAAGGCCTCGCTGAAGCGCACCCCGAGGTCGAAGCCGAGCACCGTGCTGAGCGCGAACTGCTCGTCCCAGTCTTCCCCGAGGCCGCCGCCACCGGCGCCGGTGCCAAAGGCGAGAGATAGGGCGACCCGCAACCACTCGTGGTCGATGGGGTGAAAACGCAGGCCCCCACTGCCCAGCAGAGAGGTGAGCTGGTCCGGCATGACCGTGGTGAGCCCGAGGTCGACGGTCAACCGATCGTTGACGCCATACTCCCCGCGCAGCTCGCCACCCATGGGCAGATACGAACAGAAATTGCCGGTCACCCGTGCAGTCCCGGTGCCCGCCGCCACCGGCTCCGGCATGGTACCGGCCGCGAGCCGCGCCGGGGGCGCAAACCTGGGGTATGAACAACCGGCCGTGGCCGTCACCAGGACCGCGAGCGCGACGACTTTGCTCCTGCCCATCCCACCAAGGGTACACCGGGTTGGGCGATTTCGCTACGCGGTGGGTTCCTTCCGCGGTGGGTGCCTTGGGGGCGCCTGCGGAGCCGCCTGGCGGCGTCTCCTTCGGCGGCTCCGCGAGCCCTGCGGTCTCCCTCCGCACTCCGCGAGCCCTACGGTCTCGCTCCGAAACTCCGCGAGCCCTACGGTCTCGCTCGGCTCTGTTCCTTGAAGTTTGACCTGTTGTTGCCCGTGTCCACAGGATGAGTTCGCAACCCCATGTCAGATCCGCTTCGAGTCGGTCGTCGGACCTACGGCAAATCTACGAGCACCGGAAACTCCGCCTCGTTGATCGCGCCCGCCTCCCAGGTCACCAGGGCCTCGGCCCGAGCCACGCTCACCGCGTCGTCGCCACACGTACCACCACACTGCCGGGCCAAGATCCGGATGCGCAGCGGCGAAGGACTCCCTGCCACCGGCTCGACCAACAGCTCCAGCGGAAAACTCTCCGACTCTGCCAGGATGATCTCGAACTGTCCGAGGGACTCGCGGCTATCGGGATCCATCACCCGCAGATCCAGGGCGTCGACCTCAACCGGCACCACACGGTCGCAATCGACCGTCACCAGGATGTAGTTGCCGCAGCCGCTCAACAGCGCGCCGGCGAACACCAGGCTCACGAACCGCATCACGGACTCCCCAGGGTGAATGGTCCGTAATCGGCCCGGGGCGGTTGGGTCAGCACCACCGCCGTGGTGGCCGCCCCCGCCGAGACCACCACCACGCCGCCGATGATCGTCCAGAACCACCAAGTGGCGTAGACCGGCGGCTCCAACGACTCCGCCGGCTCCACGGGCTCCGTGGGATCGAGGGTGCCCGACCAGGACGGCTCCAAGGCGGCGAGCAGATCACTCTCCGCCGTCGGGATTGGTGGCGGCACCGGCTCCGGCGCCGCCAGGTGCTCCGCCTCCACCGTGGCTCGCAGCTGGTCCAGCGTCGAACCCGACTCCGAACCCGTCCCCGGACCCGTCACCGTCCCCGTCACCGTCACCGTCACCGAACCCGTCCCCGAACCCGAACCCGAACCCGAACCCGTCCCCGAATCCGAACCCGTCCCCGTCCCCGTCCCCGAACCCGAACCCGAACCCGTCACCGACTCCGACTCCGAACCCCGGCCACCAGACTCCGTTGGCGCCTCGCCGCCGCCGCCCCGCTGGTGCGGGTTTTCGCGTTTGAACCGTCGCCGCGCGGTCTTGAGAACCTTGCGCACGTCGGGGGAGGCGCTCGCCGAGAGCTTGAACCCGGGGTCGAAACCCAACAGGCGAACAAAAGCCGCCTCAGCCTCGTCGGTGCGTCCGTAGGCGATGTGGATAACCGCGATCATCCGCGCGGCCTCGGCCGCCTGCGGGTTGGAGAGGTCCTCACCCTTGAGGCTCTGCTCGAGCAGCTCGAGGGCCTGCGGGTAGTCGAGGGCCTTGAATGCCCCGAGCCCCTCCTCGAATGCCCGGCTCTCCGCCAACGCCACGCCCGGCGGGCCGAGGATCGAGATCACCACCGTGGCTGCCAACCAAACGCGACGCCCACCCATCGCGCCTCAGGTTAGCACAAACGGGCGCCCCGGGGTCACTCGATCTTTTCGTCGATCTTGGCGCGCTCGCCCGTGCCGACCACGACCGTTCGCTTGATCTCCGTGCGGCCGCTCACCAGGCGAAAGACGTGCGTACCCTCGTAGACCTCCACCACCTTGGGCGTGTGCCCGAGGCTCTCACCGCGCAGAAAAATCTTGGAGTAGGGCTCGCTGTTGATGATCACCGAACCCCTGCCGAATTTTTCCACCCGCTCGGCGGTGCCGCCCTTGGTCACGTCGAGGACAAAGGCGCGGCGGATGCCGTCCTTGCGCGAGGTCAAGACGACCTCGTGACGTCCCACCGGTGCGGTGAGCTCGAGCGGGGTATTGCCCACGGCGCGGCCATCGAGCAACACGCGGGTCACCGGTTCGGAGCGCAGCTTGATCTTGCCAACCGGCTTTTTCTTGGCACGGCGGCGACCGGAGATTCCAGACCTCCGCTCCCCGTCGGTCCGCTCCGACCCCGACGGGTTGGGGATCATGCGGGTCGCAAAGCCATCCGGGGTCGACAGCTCCCCGTCCGACCGGACGTAGAGGCTGAGCAACCGAGCCCCCACCGGGATCCCGACCGCCAAACAGAGCACCACGAGCACGACGACCACGAAGGTGCTGCGGCGGGGCCCGCGGCCGGGCGTGGCCGGCTCACTCGTCTTTGGACGCCGGCCCTTGCGCCCCGCCATTTCGGAGGTTGGCTCCAACTCCAGCTTCACCGGCCCGGTGGGTGCCAGCTGCTCCTCGTCGGAGTCGGTTCCCGAGGGAAACTCCTCGTCCGGCAAGGTCAGCTCCTCGTCGCTGTCGTCGAAGGGCTCGGGCGCGGAGATGATGTGGGTCGGTTCGAGCGGGCTCGACCCGTCGATCGATACCCCCGCCGAGCTGACCACCGTGGGGAGGTCTCCGTCGCCGCCCACGTAGGTCCGCCGCTCGGCCTCCTCGGCGCCGTCGAACAGATCGCGCATGAACGTGGCCGCGTCCGTGGGAGAGAACGCCGGGCGATCCGCGAGGAAGCCGCGCAGCTCCTCCGATAGCTCGCGGCAATTGGCGTGGCGCTCCCGTTGATTGGGCCGCAGCATCTTGTGGAGGATGACGGCGAGGAGCGGGGGAATGTCCGGGCGGTAGGTCTCAACCGGGACGAGCTTGCTCTTGCGGATCGCCTCGAGGGTGTCCACCGGATTGGGGCGCGCGAAGGCGCGCGAGCGGGTCAACAGCTCGTAGAGGACCGCGCCCAAACAGAAGATGTCGGAGCGCCCGTCGAGCGACTACTCGCGATGCTGCTCGGGCGAGAAGTAGCTGAGCTTGCCCTTGATCTCCCCCGCCTGCGTCGAGCTAGAAAGGTCGGCCGACTTGGAGATGCCGAAGTCCACCACCTTGACCGTGCCAGGCCAGGTGACGAGGATGTTGTCCGGGGTGACGTCGCGGTGCACCACCCGGAGCGGCT
>JAUUZB010001164.1 GCA_030590185.1 Deltaproteobacteria bacterium | reverse complement strand
GGCCCAGCACCTCGACATCGGGGATCTTGGGGTCGTCTACCACGCTGCGTTGTTGCACGACATCGGCGCGGTGGGCCAACCGATCCACATCGTGCACGCCGCCGCCGCTGGTTTCGTGGAGCCGGGTTCGCGCGAGCACGCCACCCTCGGGGCTCGCATCGTTGAGCCCTTCACCCTCTTCGCGCCCCTGGTCCCGCTCATCGCCAACCACCACGAACGCTATGACGGCAAAGGATTTCCGGCGCGCAAGCGCGGCGACGACATCCCCATGGGCGCGTCGATCATCCTCTTGGCCGATACCCTCGACGTTACCCTGCGCGACGTCCCGGCCGACCAGCGCCACAGCCGAGCCGTCCGGCTGATCCAGGGGCAGAGCTGCAAGGCCTGGCACCCCGACACCGCCGACGCCGCCCTGCGAATGCTAGAGCACGAGCCGGGGATCCTCGATGAGGCGTTCACCCTCGGTCCATTGGCGCGGTCGGTCGGTGCCACCGAGTACGCCCCCGCAGGGCTCGCGGAGATGAGTCAGATCGATCTCCTCAGCCAGCTGTTGTGGGTGTTCGCACGGATCGTCGACACCAAGCACAGCTACACCATGGGCCACTCGGCCCGGGTCGCGTTGTACGCGCAACAAATCGCCAGGGGGCTGGGGAGCGAGGCGATCAACCCCTGGGACGTCCTCTGGGCCGGCCTGCTGCACGACGTGGGCAAGATCGGCGTGCCGCGGAACCTCCTCGACAAGAACGGTCCGCTCACCGACGAGGAGTGGCCGGTGGTGAAAAAGCACGCCGCCGACTCGATCGAGCTGATCGCCACCATCGAGGCGCTAGCGCACCTTGCCTATCCGGCCGCCGCCCACCACGAGCGCTACGACGGCAGTGGGTATCCGCGCGGCTATGCGGGGGAAGATATCCCGCTGCTCGGCCGCATCCTTGCCTATGCCGACGCCTACGACGCGATGACCAGCGACCGCTCCTACCGCCGCGGCATGAAACACGACGTAGCGATGAAACGACTACGCGAGGCGGTTGGCACCCAGTTCGATCCCAACCTCGCCGACATCGCCCTGCGGGTCCTCGACACCTTTGGCCCCGAAGCCCGGACTCTGCCCCTCGACATAGAGGTCTTCCAGCGTTTCTTCGAGGCGGAGCGCCCCGACGTGCGCAGGCTCGCCGCCGCCGGCGCCGCCACCCAGTACGCGCTCAAGGCCGTGCCCTCCGGCGTGTTGATGGTGGAGCTCGAGCCCTGGCGATGCGTGCGGGTCTCCCTCGACTTCGAGATCGTCTTCGAATGTCGCGACGCCAGAGAGCTGACCGACAAGCCGTCGCTGACCAACCTCCTCGAGGCCTTTGATCGAGACGGCCGCGCGATCTTGGAAGAACAGGCGCGGGTGCTCGGGGTATCCGAGACCTTCACCGGCTATCTCTTCACCCCGGCGGGCAAGCCCCTCGAGGTGGTTCTGATCCGGCAGAGATCGGAGATCGAAGTCCTGTTCCGCTCGGCGGCCAACCGCCTGCAAACCATGAAACAGATGGCGCTGTTCTACCGCAACTTCCTGAGCAGCGCTGAGGCGACCTTCTTCACCGATCCCAGCGGACAGATCATCGATGCCAACCGCAACTTCCTCGACCTCTTCGGCTACCAGCTGCGCGACATTCACGGCCAGACGCCGCTCCTGCTGAACCCCACCGGCCCAGCGGCGGAGGCATTCGAACGATTCTGGTTGGAGGCGGGGCAAGAGACTGCACACTCCTGGTGGGGGGAGCTCGCCGCCCACACCAAGTCCGGCCGGTCGGTGCCGATCCAATTCACCGCGATCGCGCTTCGCGACGCCAAGGGCGCCGTGGTGGGCTACATCGGCCGCTCCCTGGACATCACCGAGCGCAAGCGGTTGCTCGCGGAGCTGGAGCAGAAGAACCAGGAGCTCGAGGGCCTCAACCGCCTCAAGACCGACCTGGTGGCGATCACCTCCCATGATCTCAAGGCGCCGGTCGGCGCCATGCTGAGCTACGCCAACCTGATCAAGGAGGTCCTCACGGACCGGGACAAGGTCGAGCTCTACCTCGACCGGATGATCGACGCCGGCTATCGCATGGTCGAGTTCATCAACGAGATCCTCGACATGGACAAGATCGAATCGGGGACGCTCACCCTCGAGCTCGGCTCGGTCTCGCCAACGACGATCATCGAAACCTGCATCGCGGCCCACGAGGCGATGGCCGCCGACAAGGGCGTATCGATCGCCTATCGAGAGGAGGAGATCCCCGCCGCCATCCACGCCGATAGGGTTCGACTCCAGCAGGTGATCAACAACGTCCTGGCCAACTCGGTGAAATTCTCCCCCGCCGAGGGCAGCATCGAGGTCGTTGCCCGAACTACGCCCGAGGGTCTATTTCGCGTCGCCATCAACGATCGCGGACCGGGGATCCCGGCGGAGGATCTGGGGCTGATCTTCGACCGCTACTACCAGGTCAAACGCCTCGGCGCCGGCGGCGGGCACTACGGCGGTTCCGGTCTGGGATTGAGCATCGCCAAACAAATCATAAAGCTG
>JAUUZB010000980.1 GCA_030590185.1 Deltaproteobacteria bacterium | reverse complement strand
GTTCGGATCGAAACGTCGCAGGTAGCAGCCCTCGGGGGCGGGGATCAGGAGAAGGAGCGTGTCGCTCCCGATCTTCCCGGCCAGCTCGCCCAACTTGGCCTTCGCCGAGCCCTTGGGTTGCTCGGTGAGCAACGCCAGGGCAAGGGGTTCCATCGGATCGCGCGCCGGCCCCAAGCGGATCTTGCGACGTCCGATCTCCCCCGGTTCGAGGCGCAGCCGCTCCCCAAAGGCGGCCCGCCCCGGCGCCACAACTCGTAGGTAGTGCACGCCGGGCGCGATGTCGTAGCGCCTGAGCGAGCCCGAGCCGAGCTCGACGCCGTCCAAAAATACCGTTGCCCCGGCCCGGTCGATCTCGATGGCCAGGCCGGCGGCCTCAACGGGGTCACCAGCCACACCGGCTCGATCGGCGATTGGGCCGTCCCCGGCCTCCACCCCGATCAACCCGACATAATTCCGCGCCGCGCGCTTGGCCTGGCGGCCGCCGAGCTGACCGCGAACCACGGCCGTGAGCCGGTGGTACTCCTCCAACATTCCCGCCGGCATGACCGCCACCGCGCTGCCGAGGTCGAGCAGATCATCGATATCCTTGAGATGAGGTAGGGCTTGGCGGGGAGCGCCGCCCGCCACGGCTCCCCCGGCCGCCTCGAGAGCCTCACGCACCCGCAGCCGCACGCGGTCAAACCTAAATCCCGGCACCCCCCACGCAGCCGCGGCCACGGAGGCCGGCAGCGGTGACTCGGGCAGGCGCTCGCTGGCGCGGGCGAGGATCCGTACTTCGAGCTCGATCCAACCCGGTGGCGCCGCGGTCAACGGCACGATGCGGGCTATGGCCAGGGATCCCTGTGAGGCGCTCGAATCCGCGAGCCGGTCCAACCCGGCGCCTTCGCCCTGCGCGCCCGCGGCCCTCGGCAACGCCGTGGCCAGGCAGAGGATCGTGATCGGAAAACGTTTCATCCGGCTAGAGCTCGAGCAGGATCTCCCTGATCACGTCGGCGTTCTGGGTAGGATTGACCGTTTGATACGCAAAACTACTGAACACGATCACGCCGCTGGTGTCACTGATCGGCGTCGCGACGAGCAGCGGCGAGTCGTTGACCGTACCGACCAGGCTCGAGGTGCAGAAATCATCGGTGACGAACTCATACTCAAAAACCGGGATGCTGTGGACCAGGAACGATACGAGATAGGCGTTTTGTTGGGAGCCGACACTGTCCACCACCGCCCAACGGGATTCCTCGTAGCGGATCGATGCGGTCGGGTTGCCGCCGAGCACCAAGCCGAGGTTCTCGTCCATCACCAGCGCGTCGGCTGAATAGGGCGCGTAGCCACAAACGGCCCGGAGCTGGATTAGATCGTTGTCATAGAAATTGATGAAGTATTTGAACTGGCGCCGGATGATCTCGTAGGCCCAATCCGAGACGTAGATGTGACCGCCGCCTTCGAGGTAGGCCTCGATGTTCTCGAGCGCGATGGTGCCGGGCAGGTCGACGCAACTCGGCGTGCTGCTCGGCGGCAGGCCGCAGCCGTTGGTCTCGACCAAGCGGGTGATCTCGAGCCCAGAATTGAAAATGATCAAATCGTAGACTTCTAGCGTCGCGAGGTTGGCCGCAAAGACGTCCACCCAATCGTCCGTCCCGATGCCGGTGATCAGATCCACGACCCCCGCGGCGTTGACGATGGTGCCCGATTCGTTCTGGCGCACCGGCAGGCCGAGATCGGTAAAGGCGCTCCCCACGTCATCGTATTGACCGGTCACCACCGCGATCCGTCGACCCGGGCCGACACAATGGGTCATGCCGAGATCGAGAGTTTGGTCCTCGACCAGGGTGACCGGAAAGGTAGTGGACCAGCCACCGCGGGAGATGGTCACGTCGCCGTCGCCGGGTGCCAGATTCGTCAGGCTGTAGACGCCGTCCAAGCCGGCCATGGTCGATGTGGCGCCCGGGTTCATGTCCAACGTGATCCTGGCGCCGGCCACCGGGTGGAAGCTGTCGATGCCGATGCAGGCGATCCCTTCGAGGGCCGCTGGATTCGGCAACGTAGTCGAGCCGCAGACCAAATCGGGAACCTCATAGTCCGCGCCGGCCGTGACCGGCACATCGTTCCAAACCACCGGGGTCTGCATCGGCGGCCGCACGGTGAGGGTGTGGTTCCCCTCCGGCACCAGGTCGAAGAAAAAGGCGCCCTCGGAGTCGGTGGTGGTCTGGCGCGGGGCGGATTCGCCCGTCACCTCGAGCTCCACCGGCACGCCCTCGACCGCGCTCCCGTCGACCGGGTTGTAGGTGCAGCCCGAGACGCTGCCAAAGGCGCCGGCGCTGCACTCGGGTGCCGGGATGGATACCTCCTCGCCGTCGACCACGGTGACCGGCTCGATCCGCGGATCCGCCGGCGGCACCGGGATGGTCAGGGTGTACGCTCCCACCGGTACGTCACTGAATGAAAAGTACCCCCCGCTGTTGGAGGTCTCGCTGCGCAGGGGCTCGGTGGGCGCCTCGAGGGTGACGATGACGCCGGCGAGGGGTGCGCCGCCGCTGGGATCGCAGACCACACCGGAGACGCCGCCGGACGGATCCGGCGTGCACGCGGAGGGGACGACCGTGGTGTCACCGCCGACGACCTCGACCTGGAGATCGGTCGGGGTTTGCATCGGGGGGCTGATGGTCAAGGTGTGATTGCCAGGGGGCACGCCGTCGAACCTGAAACGGCCATCATCATCGGTGGTGGTTTCCCGGTCCGCCTCGCCAGCGATGGCGAGCGCGATCGGTATGTCGGCGACAGGCTCGCCGTCGAGGGGATTGCAGACCCGGCCGGTGACGCTGCCGAAGACGTCGACGCTGCACTCGGGTGCCGCGATGGATACCTCCTCGCCGTCGACCACGGTGACCGCCTCGACCCTCGGCGTAGTCGGCGGCAGCGGGATGGTCAGGGTGTACGGTCCGATCGGTACGTCACTGAACGCGAAGTAACCCCCGCTGTTGGTGGTCTTGCTGCGCAGGGGCTCACCGGGTGCCTCGAGGGTGACGATGATACCTTCGCGCGGCTCGCCATCACTAG
>JAUUZB010000058.1 GCA_030590185.1 Deltaproteobacteria bacterium | reverse complement strand
GTCGCCTTCCTCTTTGGCCTGTCGCCCCACAGCTCGGGCGCCTACGTTTTCTCCCTGCTCTTCACCTTCATCGGGGCGGCGGTCTTCTCCCTGACGCGTCTGCGGGAGGAGCGAATACCGCAGGAGGCGGTGATCGGCTTGGTTTACGCCCTGGCGGCGGCGGTGGCGATCTTAATCATCGACCGGGCGCCCCATGGGGCCGAGCACATTAAGGAGATCCTCACCGGCAGCATCCTTTGGGTGAAGGGCGAGACCGTCCTGGCGGCGGCGGTCGTCTATCTGGGCGTGGGTGTCTTTCACTATGTTTTCAGAAAACGCTTCATGGCGATCTCGACCGACCCGGAGCGCGTTTATCGTGAGGGCGGCTCGGTCCGGCTGTGGGATTTCTTGTTCTATATGTCATTCGGCCTGGTGATCACCCACTCGGTGCAAACGGCCGGGGTGCTCCTGGTGTTCGTGTTCTTGGTGGTGCCGGCGATCATGGCGATCTTGATCACCGACCGCCTCATCTACCAGCTCATCATTGGCTGGAGCGCGGGTACCCTGGTGAGCTTCTTCGGGCTCAGCGCCAGTTACGTCTGGGACTTTCCCACCGGCCCGACCGTGGTGAGTGTCTACGGCCTGGCTCTGTTGCTCGTGGCGCTGGTCTTGTTTGTCGTGCGTCAGAAGAGCCGCCGGCGTGGGATCGCCCACATCATGGTGGGCTTGGCGGTGGTGGCTGTGCTCGTGATGGGGTTCCGCTTCCTGGGCAACTGGTTTGCCGGGAATGGGGAGGGGGGAGCTGAGCACCATACGGCCCACGGTCACCACCACGGCGTGCTCGCCAACCCCACTGAGTTGGCTGGAACCTCCTCAGGCGAGGCATCCCCGGAGCTGAGGTTGCTCGCGGATTTGTCCCGGCGGGACATCATCGGCAAGCAGAGGCTCCTCGCTGGGGAGGATGACGCCGCCTTCCTGCTGAAGGTCTCAACCCACAGTGATGACGACGAGATCGGCATGGCGGTGGCGGAGCGCCTCGTCCAAATCGCGCCGGCGTCCGGTCATGCGGTGCTGGTCGAGATCATGGGCAAGAGCGAAGTGCCGCTGTTCCGCGATGAGGCCCTAGAGCGCCTGAGAAAGGGCACGGGCCAGAACTTTGGTTATGACAGCCTCGAGGATCCGGGAAGCGAGAAGAACCAGGAGTCACTGCGCAGGTGGCGGGGGTGGTTGGCGAGGGCCGAGACGGGCGGGTAGGCCTCTATAGCAGGCAGCGTCCATCCGTTGCTGAAACGAAACACCCGCCCCTTAGATGAACATCTGCACCTCGGCACTAGCCGCAAAGTCCAAGAACGCCGCCGCCCCCGCGATCTCAACGTCGTCGATCAGATCCTCATTCGCCACCCCCATCACCCCCATGGTGGTGGAGCAGGCAAACAGCTTGACCTCCATCTCCCGGCACATGTCGATGAACTCCGCCACGTCCGGCATCTTGGCCTTCTTCATCCAGCCCTTCATCATCGAGGTGGCGACCGACGTCATCCCCGGAATCGCGCCGATGATGTTCGGGACCGGGACCGGCATGGCGGGGTTGGCGAGGGAGGGCACCTGGAGCTTGTTGGTTTTGTGTTTGTTGAGGATGTCGAGGCCATAGAAGGTGAAGAAGATCCCAACCTCCCAACCGAGGCTCGCCGCGGTGCTCGCCAGGATCAACGGCGGGTAGGCCTGATCGAGGGTGCCCTTGGAGGCGACCAGCGCCAGGCGCTTACGCTTCGGCGCGGCCTCAGGGGTGGGGGTGTCGATGTCGTTGACGACGTTGACGGCGCTCATGCCGCACCTCCCTTACGCAGCAAAAAGACCTGAACGCCCGGCTCCGGCTCCTCGACGCTCAACACCTCGTGGTTGGCCTGGTTGGCGAGGGCCGGGATGTCGAGCAGGGAGCCCGGATCGGTGCAGCGCAGCTCGAGAACTTGCCCATGGCCGAGCCTCGCCAGGGCCTTGGAGGTTTTGTAGACCGGCAGGGGGCAGAGGTCGCCGGAGCAATCGATGGACTTGTCTATCTTTATGTCTGAAATTACGGGGGCGGTGGCTGCGGACATGGCGGTCTCCGATGACGGGTTAGAAGTCTGGTTTGCCTTCGTCGCCGAGTAGGTCGGCGTAGAAGCTGGCGTACTTGAAGCCGCCGTCCGGGGAGACACCAACGGCGAGGCCGCCCTCCTCCTCGGTCAAACGGTTGGCGACGTCGACGATGGCGCCGGTGGTCGGGCCGACGATCAGGCCCTCCTCACGGAACAGGCGTTTGGTCATGGCGTAGGCCGGCCCATCCTCGATGGGGACCACCCGGTCGATGACGCTGCGGTCGAGGATCTCCGGGGGCTTGGCCTCCTGGAGGTTCTTCATGCCGGCGAGGCGGTGGCCCTTTTGCGGCTCCACCGCGACGATTTGAATGCTCGGGTCGCGCTCCTTGAGGAACCGGCCGACGCCGGTGAGGGTGCCGCAGGTGCCGAAGCCAGCGATGAAGGTACGGACCCGGCCCTCGGTCTGGCGCCAGATCTCCGGGCCGGTGGTCTCGTAATGGGCGCGGACGTTGTCCGGGTTGGCGTACTGGTTGGGCATGGCGAAGGTGCCGCTGCCGTCGTTGAGCAGGGAATTCGCGAGCGCGATGGCGCCATCCTTGGGGTGGTTGATGGGGCACAGGTCGTCAGGGGTTTCCCAGACTTCGGCGCCGAGCATGCGCAACAGCACCCTTTTTTCCACGGGTACTCCGTCCGGGATCGTGACGGTGATCTTCTTGCCCATCAGACCCGCGAGGGCGGCAAGCGCGATGCCGGTGTTGCCAGAGCTCGGCTCCACCAGCTGCTTGCCGTCGAGCTCGCCGCGCTCCTCCATGCCCTTGAGAAGGTAGTAGGCCGTGCGGTCCTTGATCGACCCGAAGGGGTTCATCCACTCGAGCTTGAGGTACATCTCGAGGCCGGCGGGCACGGTTTTTCGGAGCCGAACCATGGGGGTGGGATTGCGCTCGTTGGCGATGAGCTCGCGGATGTCATCGAAGCGGCGCAGGTCCTCGCGGGTTTCCAGGGGGAGGGGATCTGCCTCGGAGAGGGATTTCGGGGCTGCCCGGTCGTCGTTCTTGGGCTCGATCTCGGCCTGATCCCACGCATCGGTTCGGATAGGAAATGAAGCCACGATAATTACCTTGTATCTGGAAAGTTCTCAGATCGCGTAATCGAGAACGAAAGCCTGATCCCGGGCCCTCTTCTCCTCAGCCAGCTCGTGAAAAGTTGTATTATCGTAGATATCACTGACGGCATCTCGCACCTTTTTGAACATCGGCACGAAAACGCAGTTGTGCTGTTGGCGACAGGTCGCCGAGTCCGGGTCGTCGATGCAGTCCACGGGGTCGAAGGAGCCCTCGAGGTGTCGGATAATCTCTCCCACCGAGAGCCGCTTGGGGGGGCCGGTGAGGAAGTAGCCCCCGGCACTGCCCCGGCGGGAGTCGACGAATCCGCCCTGTTTGAGCTCGTTGAGGATCACCTCTAGGAACCTGGGGGGGATGGCCTGTTCCTCGGCGATGAGGCCGATTTTCATCGGGCCCTGGCCGTGGGCTAGGGCCAACTCGAGCAAAGCCCTTAGAGCGTATTGGGTTTTTTGTGAGATACTCATGGCGCGCTGCTTCTCAACTAACTCAATAGAGATAGTTGGCATTGGGTGTGGGTTTGTCAAGGGCAGAGACGGAAGCCGCCACGGCAATCGCGTTCTAGCCGTTCGGCGCATCTAGGTGACAGCATGGCGTGGGGCACGCTGGTGAGGGGTTCCGTTTGGCTCAGATGCCAACCAGTTTGAAACACTCGGTTTTTTTTAGGGGCGTGCCCCCGCGCGCTGCGCGCGCGGGGTCGGCCTCCCTACGGGGTCGGCCTACGGCCTCCGTCTCGCGCTTGGGCGCGAGACCGGGCGCGCCACTGGCGCGCCCGCCCTTCGGTCCGCCTCACGCAAGGCGCGGCTGCGCCGCGCCTCCCTTCGGTGGTCTTCTCCCGACCATGCGTAGCTGCGCATAGCCGGGGGCATTTTCGGTCGGTCAGCAATTTCGGTTTCGGCTTAGTTGCGATTTGCTACCGTGCCAAGTCGCTACAGTAGCGCATTTGCCACTGTGCCGATTCAGCTCGAGATACCTCCCGTGCAGGCTCCTCCGGCCTCTCCGCAATTCTGAAGACTTGCGGTTGGCTCGGGACGTGGGTGGATCGTCAATGGGTCCCGCGTCCAGGGGTCCGTTTCTTGCAAACGATCTTCAGGAAGGAGAACGAAACATGCCCCTCCCTCAAGACAACATAACTGAGTCCGAGGCGTCGGTTCTGTCGGGTCCTCACCTGACGGTTCGGGTCCGGCGCCTGCTCACGGGCAACGGTGAGATCATGTGGCATCAATCCGTGCGCTGTCCGCGTCTGGGCCACTCGGTTTCGACCGAGGTGTGCAAGACCTGCCCTGCCTGTGGCGGGCTGGACGACGGCACGGTCGACACCCATCCCCTCGTCGCTTGCACGGCGGCGCCCGAGGAGCTCCTGTCCGCCCACTTGCGCCCGCGCGGCCCCGGCGGCGTCACCGTTGACGAGATCATGACCACCGACGTCACCTGCGTCATGCCGGACGTGACGACCGATGGCTTGATGGAGCTCCTCTTGCTGGAGGGCTTCAGCGGTGTACCTGTGGTCGACGAGCAGGGCGTCCCGCTCGGGATGGTGACCAAGACCGATCTCATCCGGGAGCACCACGACAAGACGCACGAACACGACGTCACCTATGTCGGGATCTCCTTGTCGGAAGACGACAGCCGAGGAGATCGTCGCTCCCTCCACGTCGAGGCGACCCTGGACACGACCGTGGGCGAGATCATGGCGCCGCTCACCTTCGTTCTGACCGAAGGTGCCTCCGTCGCCAAAGCCGCCGCTCTGATGGCGTACGAGGGTATCCATCGCATCCCGATCGTGGGCAGCGGCGGCGAGGTGGTCGGCTTGGTCGCAGCCCTCGACATCCTCAGCTTCATGGCCGGTGAGATTGGATACGCCGTGCCCGGTCACCCCAACCGCCGGCGGCAAATCAGTTGACCGACGAGCGCATGCAGCTATCCAGAAAGACGAGCCTATGTGTGTGGCCGCGACTCGGAGTTGCCCGGTGGCATACGTCTTGCTTTTACATCGAGACAAGACAGTAGAGATCATTCATCCCCTGCGGAGAATCCGTGGTGGGAAAGCATAAGGAGACCTGAAAATGAGTGCGCATGAAACGATGAGAGAAAAAGTGATGGCGTTGATCAATTCAACCCAAAACCGGCGTCTGAGACCGCGCGATCTGGAAAAGGAAGTCGGGGAGCCGTTTCGTGGATCCGGCTCGATCTTTGCCGAGGTGCTCAGAGGCCTCATCGACGAGGGGGCGCTGGTCTACACCTACCGAGATCCTTGCTCGTTCCTCGAGGTTCCCTGCACCGATGACCAGGGGACCGCCGTACCGTGCACCTCCTGATTCTTCCGGACACCCCCAGGGGGCGCCGCGCGTAGAACCGCCCGGCAATCCGTTCTACCCGTCGGCCGCGGCGAGCCGACCCGAAGAGGAGCGCCCGTCTCGCTCCGGGAAGAGGATCGGGCACCCACTTTCCCCAATCTCGCTCAGCGGCTCTCACCCAAGCGGGCAAATGACCAAAAACAGTGGCAATTACAACCCGTTGCACCCGCCGGCCATCGGTTCGCGAACGTGGGTGCCCGATCCTCGCTCAACTAGATCGCCGTGAGCACGACCAGCCAGACGCTGTTCGGTTCCATCTCGATTCGAACCGTCGCGGTGTTGCCAGTAGCATTGATCGTTCGGGTCTCGACCTCTGTCGAGGTCACATCGTAGGTTACTCTCAAGTCGGCGATGAGTTGGGCCAGTGCGGTGGCGTTGCCCCCAGTTGCATCGATCTGATCTTGGATGCTCTGCCGCGCACGGTACGGGTTGCCGTGGCTCGTATCGACGCAAAAGGTCTGCAGTTGGTACTGGGTTGAAGTGAGGTTGCCGACGTTCACGTCGACGATGCGATTCGTGCTCGTCTCCTGGCGAAACAGCAGCCCCTGCTGCCGAACGGCCGCTAAATAGTTGGTCCGGGCTGCCGACAACCCGAGGTCGTTCACATCAAAAACCGGGGGCACCGCGAGCAGGTCCCAGACAAACCCCCTGGGTTGGTCAGGTTGCCCTAGGTAGCTGAGCATCAGCGCACTCGGTGTTTCACCTGATAGCGGCCCGAGGTCGTACCCGTATGAATGTTTGAACAAAGAGCCGAAGGAGTAACCGGGGAAGCCACCGCCTTGGGCGACGTAGTGGAGCTCCGACGGTATATGTCGGGTCAACAGAATCGAGACTCGCTCGGTACCGCTGTTCTCATGGGCGCTGACGGCGTTGACCAACGCATCGTCTGAGGAGGGGAAACCGATCGAGCCCCGCAGTTCGCTCATCAGCCACAGTGCGTTGTACGAGGGTTTGTGCAGCCCCTGTCCGGTCACCATGCCGGGAAAGCCGCCGAGGCCCGCAAGAACGGGCATACACGAAGCGTAGCCGTTCATGTCCATGAGGTAGCCGTACACCAGGTGAATTCCCTGCAGCGGCCCGGAGGCGCTGAGGGTGGAGTGGCCGTAGCGTAGGACCGCGATGGCGTGGTCGATGAACATCGTGGAGAGGTACTCCGAGTCGTAGTACGACTCGCGCACGTCGGAGGAATCGACCAAGCAAGTGTTCTGCCACCCGGCGAAGTCGGTTGGCAGCATCACTACCGGTGGTCCGGTGTAGCCTGCCGATGTGAGCCAGCCCGCGATCGTTTCTGCGTACTCTTCGAAATACGCATTGGCTTCCGGGCGAGAGCTCGGGTTCCAGATGTGAAAGGTGAGGAAGTCGATGGGCAGACCGTTCCCGGTGGCATAGTCGATCCATTTTTGCAGTAGGGGCTCGGTTAGCTGTTCCGAAGAGTACGTGTAGCGGTCGGCCGGTGGCGGTGCGTACACGGCGACCGCCTTGCTCATACTGTCGGACATCTCAACGGGCGTGATCCCGGCAATTTTGGCGGTGGGGTGGCCGGCGAGCACTCCTTCGATGGCCAGGCCATAGGTGTCGAACATCTCGGCAGCGGTGCCCACGAAATAGTTATCAGGCTCGCTGCCAAACATGTACACGACCTAGTTGCCGTACTTGCTGAAGTAGGCGCCGACCGCCTGCATCACCGCGACCCATCCATCTCGGACCGCAACGTCGTTCTGAGCCGGGCTGCAGGCTGACACCGTGGCTGCTGCCGGCTCGAGCTCGCCTGAAAGAGCGCTGTGGGCCATGCCTTGCCGGGAGGAAAGGAAGTCCGGCATGGCACAGTTGAAACTCAGCAGCACGGTTCCACCGGCTGCGACAATCTTCGCCACGGTTTCATCAATCCTCTGCAAGCGAGTGGCAAGATCTGTTGTTGTATTGGGGGGAGGTGCCAGGTTTTGAAGTTCCTCATCCATTGCATCGAAAAGGACCATACCCACGCGTCGATCGAAGTCGGCGAGAAACGTGTCGAGAATACCGGCTTGATCGTAGTCATCGACGAGGTACGCGGTCACGCTCGGCCGCAGGAACTGCGCGGCCTCGAGTCCGGTGGCAGTCGACAGATCGACGGCCACCTGTGCTGGCAAAGGTCCAGCCGTGTCTCCCGGGCTTCGATTGTCACCGGGTGAGGACGAAGCGTCACCAACGTTGTTGGCCGTGTCTCCCGGGCTTCGATTGTCACCGGGTGGGGACGAAGCGTCACCAACGTTGTTACCGGGGCTCGGTTTGGCACTGCAGCCCGCTATTCCTAGCCAGACTGCCATGAAGAGTGTCGACCGAATTTGCACCATGCGCGTCAACATACAGCGCCGTCGATAGGTTGACCACCATCAAACTGGTGGTCTCCAAAAGGCAGACCACGCAGAGTGTACAGCGCCGAGCAAACTGGTCCAGGACGAGACTCTCGCCGAGAGGCTCTGGGCTGCTACCGAGGCGTTGTTGACTAGTTGATGCGGCTGTTTGCGCCATACCTTTGCATCTCAATGACTCGAGGGACCGCAACCCAACCAGGCGCACGGCTCATCCCTGCCCTAGCATTTCGCCGCATTCATCGCAGCGATACCGCGTTGGCCCGCCGGCGTCGTCTTGGACGCGCTCGAAGTCCGTGTACTGTTTGCCCGTGCGCTCGTAACACTCCGGACAACAGTCCCCATCGAGGTCTGCCTCTGAGATTGTGAGGTGACACTCTAGACACCGCAGCCGCTCGCCTCCAAGAGGCCTCATCACCTGCACGATTTGGTGCTTGCAGCTCATTCTTCTTGCCGCCGGTTATGATCCACGTCGGGGGCTAGAAAAAGTGCGAAACCCGAACCCGATGTCAGAGAGAAACGTCCTCACGCCCCAGGAACGCCGAACATATCCTGCATCTTTGTAACGCAGCCGCTGAAGAAGTCGCTCAACGCCTTGGCGACCCCTGTTGCCTCACCATCTTGCGAGCTCGTGGCAGACAATAGCGCCAGCTTTTTGGCCCCCACCACGCCGGTGATCGGTACCGGGTTGACCTGGTGGGTGGACGTATAGGTGATGAGCACCTTCCCATCAGCGGTCTCCTCCATTCTGATCTTGCCGATATCCATGAGGGTCGAGCCGTTGGCGGTGTCGTCCACCCGCCAGTTCATCTCGACGAAGCGGCGACCATCGGGGGTTTCACCCTCGACGCGGACCTCGCGCTTGTCCATGTCGTTGACCGTCGCGAGAAGGAGGTGGACATTCGGGTCGTCGAGCTCCCTCAGGAGCAACTCCGCAGCGCTGTCCGACTCCCCCTGGGTCTGCATGCGCTCGATTTGATAGAGGGGCTTGCCCCCTTCTCCTTGCTTGACCACCTGGGTGGTGAGGCCGAGCAACCCATTGATATGTGTTGCCCATTTGTCGATGCCGCCCATTTTATCCAGGGCATCGGTCAACGACATTTCGCCCTTGGCCTGGGTCAGCTGTAGTATCGCCGGCCCATTGTCTGTGTCGACGCGACGGGTGGAGGTCAGAACGTCGCCCTCGTCGAGACGGGATTGGCGCTTGGCGGTCAATTTGTCGAGGATTGCCCTGGCCTCGGGCGTGATCTTTACCGATGGCCTCCTCAGAAAGGCGGCGTCATGGCTGCTCAGGTCCTCCGGCCGTATGTTGACCTCTTTGGCTTCTATCTTCGCGGGACCGAAGTAATCCCCGAAGAATTTATACTTTGAAGCCTCCGCGAGGGCGGTCTTTTTGACGACGTTCTCTTTGACGTCTGGGGCGACAGTACCGAAGTCCTGTTCCACCGTGTTGGGGTCCTGATGAATCTTGAGGGGAGGCGTTTTGACGTCGACCACAACAACACTCCTGATGGCAAGAATCTGGTCTATCCTCGCGAATTGTCGAGGGATAGTAGCAGCCGATTGGCGGTTTCTCAAGCGCAGCTATGGCATGCACATGCAAACGGTTCATCGTTTGGGACAACCCGAACGCGCCGGAGGTCGCTCTCGTGCGGTGTTTTCGTGACCTTCACGAGCTCGGAAGCGCCGCAGACCTCATCATCGCAATCCTAACGAGCGCGACTGTCCCCGCTTGACAGCGCGCTCGTTGCCGTCTGGAGCGCCAAGGTTCCCAGGGCGAGGCTGTTAGGACTATCGGGCCACTCCTGGGAATTTCCGCGTCATTATTCATTCGCGGCCCTTGGTGCGGTGCGTTCTGCGCCAGCCTACTGGCTGATGCTGAGGTCGTATCGCCACTGACAGCGCATCCCCCCGGGGTGCGTGTACTCGGATGCCCCTGAGCCAGATCCCGCGCCGTCGGGACCCAGGGTGAACTCCATGGTGTTCTTGACCTGGCCGCCCTCGGTGTCGACGGTCGCCTGATTCTCGGCGTTGTGGACGGCGCCGCTGATGGTTCCTTCGAAGGTGCACATCGCCGCAGGTTGGCAGATCCGCCCGGTCTCGAACACGAAGGTGAAACGGTCGCCGTCGTGGGTCAACGCGCACCGACCCGAATCAGCCTTGCCCGCGGGGCAAGGACCGGTCACGGTTTGATTGGTCACCGCATAGGCGCAGCCCTCCCCGGCGGCGGCGTCCCCGGTTGCGGCGGGGGTCAACTCGACCGGCGC